>JAAUUR010000527.1 GCA_012031045.1 Leptolyngbyaceae cyanobacterium SM2_5_2 | reverse complement strand
TGGTCAGACTGTACCGATGCTCTCGGATCAGCCTGTCTTGTTCGTTGATATCTCTATTTCTTTAACCCTACCTAACCCATGAAATACCCCAACTGTCTCGTCCCGCTGCTCGTCTTAGCCACCCTCGGCTTTACCGCCCCAGCCCTGGCCGTTACCCTGACCCCAACCCAGACCCAATCCTCGTCACCCAGGCTGACTGGGCTATTCCATGTCCTGGATGTAGCCGAAGACGTGGACGATCTCTTAGACGGTGACATTGGCCAAATCGACCCCATTCGGGATGTTGTCGAAAATGTAGAGGATGGCGTGGACGACGTTCAGGATACTATCTACGACGTTACCCACATCAATATCATCGAGCCTTTTACGGATGTCGATGATCAGTACGAAGACTTTGTGGATGACGTAGACGACAGCATTCGTCATGCTTCCAATGATGTGAATGACTGGTTTGACTGGTAGACAGCGGCCTGGGTTGAGGGAGCAGGCCGGGGAGCCTGGGAGCGGCGGAGTAAGCAAAGGCTGATCCCTAAACCCGTTGCTCGATGAGCAAGATACTCGCTTAATTTCGGGCAACCTCCCCCGCCCCTGGCCTCTCATCCTGGCTGCGCTTTAGGGTTTCCGAGGGCCGTTCGCCAAATGTGCGCTTATAGTCCTGGCCAAAGTGTCCGGCACTCCAGAAGCCAAACTGGTTGGCAATGTTTTCGACGGTGGCGGTAGCTGGGTCGGCGGTCATCAAGGCCTTGCGCACGGCATGGAGCCGCAACAGCTTGAGATAGGCCATCGGGCTCACCCCAAACACGGCTTGAAACCCGTAGTAGAGGGGGCGGTTACTGGTATGGAGGCTTTCGCACAGATTTTTTAAGGTGATGGGCTGATTGAGATGGGCCAGCATATACGCTTCCGCCTGCTGCACCAGCTGAGCCTGGGTGATAGGTTGATCGGTCACCATTTCTGCATAGCGTCTGAGGGGAATAGCATCCACCAGGAGCGGCAAAAAGTCTTCTAATATCAGCCTGCTAACGTGGGGATGACTGAGAAATTTTGCCTTGTTTTTGACCAGGGCATAAAGCTGTCTTAAGTAGGTCAGTACCGGATCGAAGGTACTGGGGCAGCATAAATAGTTGGTGGCCAGAAACCGACTGTCAACGTCAGATCGCCCCATCACCTGCAGATATTCCTCAAAAACACTCTGTTTAATTTGGAGCACCCCCAACGTTAAGTGGGCCGGCAATATCACATCATTTTCGCGAAGATTATCGAAACCAAACAGGGTGCTTGAGGACACCGTCACTTTATGGGCTGTCAACTCCTGAGTTCCAGCTTGTAAGACAAAGGCAAAGTCTATAAACCCCCTTGCCTTGGGGCCTCGGGCAGACAGGGCACAGTTAGAGCAGAGAAAAGAAAACTCGCCGACGCCAATATTGAGTAAAAGTAAATCACACTGTAATGGCCGTAAGTCGAGTTGCGCCATCTGCAGGTTGCGTCGAGTACTTAAGACTCCAGCTAAATCATCCACATCAGAGAAGCTCCGGTGGAGAATGTTTGGAGGATAATCGACTGGTTTGAGCATGACAAGTGTGTAACTTGATCGACGAGTAACAGACCGTTGAAATATCTTTAAGCCCAGCCTAGTCCTTGAGAGGGCCTGGTTGATTGCTGATTGACTTGTATGTTCAGATTATCGATCATTGGCCCTGCTTTTAGCGCCTAGAAGCCAGACTCGCCAAAGACCATCCTTAAAACAGGTTTAAGAATACACCCGTGGATGGCAGACGTAAACAGCAAGTTTGGAATAGCCTGCCTGACCGCCTTAGTAGATGATTGCCTCAGTCATTGATAGCAATGGTGGGGGATGTCTGCGGACCCGATTTGATACGGCAGCCTGATGGCCTGTTTGAAGCATATCTAGATCGTCAGCAGGTTTATCCCTGGGTGATGGGCTCTGACATACCGCCGCTGTTCAATGTTCAATGCACTGGTCGTTCATTGTTTTCGTTTGGTCGTTGCAAGCCGCTTGCCAGGGCGCCAATCCCGCAACAGGGGGATGGTTGCCCTCGCTCAAAATCTTAAGGAGATCTGACTAATGCCAAACGGTAAACCGAATATTCTCATTCTCTGGGGCGACGATATTGGTCAAAGCAACCTGAGCTGCTACAGCGATGGTCTGATGGGCTATCAGACCCCCAATATCGATCGCATTGCTAAAGAAAGGGGTGCGGCTTCATCCACTACTACGCCGAGCAGAGCTGTACCGCCGGTCGGGCCGCCTTTATCACCGGCCAATCTGTCTTCCGCACGGGTCTGAGCAAAGTCGGTCTGCCCGGAGCCGAGCTGGGCTTCCGAGCTGAAGATCCCACCATTGCTGAATTGCTCAAGCCCCTGGGCTATCGCACCGGCCAATTTGGCAAGAACCACTTTGGCGATCGCGACGAGCACCTGCCCACCATGCATGGGTTCGACGAGTTCTTTGGCAACCTCTACCACCTCAACGCTGAAGAAGAGCCCGAACTGCCCGACTATCCCCAGCCCGAAGATTTCCCTGATTTCCGCAAGAATTACGGCCCGCGCGGGGTCATGCACTGCTGGGCCAACGGCGACGGTACCCAGCGGATTGAAAACACCGGCCCCCTGACCAAAAAGCGGATGGAAACCATTGACGATGAGGTTACCGTCGAAGCCAAGCGCTTTATCACCGATGCCAAAAACGCCGATGAGCCGTTCTTTGTCTGGTTTAACACCACCCACATGCACTTCCGCACCCACTGCAAGCCCGAAAGTAAAGGGCAGGCCGGTCGCTGGCAGTCGGAATACCACGACACCATGATCGACCACGACAAAGCCATCGGCGAAATGCTGGATCTGATCGATCAGCTGGGTCTGGCTGAAGACACCATCGTCATGTACAGCACCGACATGGCCCCCACATGGAACTCCTGGCCCGACGCGGGCATGACCCCTTCCGCAGCGAGAAAAACTCCAACTGGGAGGGGCCTATCGGGATGCCCGCTATGGTGCGCTGGCC
>JAAUUR010000526.1 GCA_012031045.1 Leptolyngbyaceae cyanobacterium SM2_5_2 | reverse complement strand
GGTTTCCACCAGCGCATTCAGGGTGACTGCCGCCAAGAGCCCTCCCCCCCCAGCTACCTTGAATGGTAATGTAGGGCACTGGCAACGCCATTAACTGGCGCTTGGCCGCAGGGGCATGGCTAAAGCCAATGGGCATACCAATAACAAGAGCCGGTTGCAGTTTCCCCTGGCCAATCTCCTGGCAGGCGGTGAGTAAAACCGCAGGGGCATAGCCAACCACCAGTACACTGCCTGCCGGAGTCTCCTGCAACCGTTGCCGCCAGAGGTCATTCCGCCAAAAGGCCTGCTCGGCCTCATGGGCTCCGGCGATGTGGGGGTCATTAACCAGGGTTTCGATCCGGCATCCCAGCTGGGCCAGCCGTGTTTGATCCAGCGTGGCCGCGACAGCCGGTACATCCGTGACCACCGCACAGCCAGCCTTGAGGGCCGTTCGAGCAGCGGCGACCGCCCCTTGATTAAGCCGCACAAAACTGGCCAAACTCACATCCCCACAGGCCAACACCAGTTGGTGCAGCAAATGAACCGTAATTTCAGAATAGTGAGATAAATCGGGCAATAACCGCTGCAGCGATTCCTGAAACATTTCAGGGTGGGTTGTGGCTCCGGCATCAAAATGGCTCCAGAGTTGATCGAGTTGTCCTAACCCGGCCTGGGCATCCACATCTAGCTGCTTGAGTTGCGCCAGCGCTTCGGCCTGGGTGAGCTGGCAGTTGTGATCGTGCCCCAGCAGACTTTCCAGCGCGGTCGCCGTTTGGCGAAGCCGGGTGATCTGCTGAATCACCGTATGGTACTGCTGCTGCAACTGGGTTATCAACGTCGAATCAAGGGTGGCCTCAGTGTGGCTGTCTAAAAGCTGGCGAATGTGAGACAACTGAAACCCCTGCTGCTTTAAGGCCATCACCCGCTGCAGCCGTTGTACATCCTGCTGGGTATACAGCCGATAGTTGCTGTCAGACCGCTGGGGCTGGGGTAGTAGGCCCAGGGTGTGATAGTGCCGCACCATGCGAGGGGTCACCCCACCGCCTACGGCATCAGTCAGTTCTTTAATCGTCAGCTGGGCTGTCTTCATTCCTCCAGCTTACGGCAAGCTTGACCTTGACACTAATGTCAGGGTTTAAGTTGAGGGATAAGTTTTCATTGCCTAGGTCAGCCCATGATTTCAAAAGCCCTTGCTGCTCCCCGTCTTTCAACGTTATGGCAGGATCATCCAGAGGCGGCTGCCGCGATCGCCTGTGCCGTCCTAGCGTTTTTGGGATGGCAGGCCCTCAACCTTGGCTGGGTGGGAGGGGCGCTCTTCATTCTGACCGCCGCTTACGTCATCGGTGGGTTTGCCAGCGCCCGTGAAGGCTTAACCATCCTGCGGCAAGAGAAAGAGCTGGATGTAGACCTGCTGATGATCGTAGCGGCCCTGGGGGCGGCCAGCCTGGGGCTATGGCAGCAGCAATACTACTTACTTGTAGACGGCGCCGTCTTGATCTTGATCTTCGCCATCAGCGGGGCGTTGGAGGGCTATGCCATGCAGCACACCGAGCGCAGCATTCAGGGGCTGATGGGTTTAACCGCTGATACGGCCCGCCTACTTCAGCACGGCCAGGAATGTACCGTTGCCATTGCTAGCCTTAAGGTTGGTGATCAAATCTTAGTCAAGCCGGGAGAACTGGTGCCCACCGATGGCCTGGTGGTGGAAGGTGCCAGCACCCTCAACCAGGCTTCGATTACGGGGGAATCTGTGCCGGTAGAAAAGACGGTTGGCGATGAGGTCTTTGCCGGTACGCTGAATGGTCAGGGAGCGCTGCGGTTGAACATCCATCAGCCGCCGGAAAGCAGCTTAATTCAGCGGGTGATCCGGCTGGTGCAGCAGGCCCAAACAGAAACTCCCCCCTCCCAGCAATTCATTGAGCAGTTTGAGCGGGGCTACGCCAAGGTGATTGTGATAGCTGGAATGTTGCTAGGCACGCTACCGCCCTTCCTGCTGGGCTGGTCCTGGAAAGAGACCATTTATCGGGCCTTGATTTTTCTGGTGGTAGCCTCCCCCTGCGCCCTGATGGCCTCAATTATGCCGACCCTGCTATCCGGCATTGCCAACGGAGCCCGGCGTGGCATTCTGTTTAAGAATGGGGCACAACTAGAGCAGATTGGGCGCATTCGGGCCATCGCCTTTGATAAAACGGGCACCCTGACCACGGGCAATCTGCAGGTGGTAAACGTGCTGGCGACTCAGCCCAACTCAACCCAACTTCTGCAGGTGGCCGCAGCGCTAGAGAGCCTGTCAGAACATCCCATTGGGGCCGCCATTGTGCAGGCGGCCCAGCAGCAGAACTTGACCTGGAAGACCGCCACCAACGGCCAGGCCCAGGCCGGACAGGGCATCACCGCAGACCTGGAGGGGCAGCGGGCCGTGGTGGGTAAAGCCGCCTTTGTTCAAACCCAGGTGCAGGGGATTCCGGCTCATTTTCTAGCCCAAAGTCATCAGCTAGAATCGGAGGGCAAAACGGTGGTCTGGGTAGCCCAGGCAGGAGACCTGTTGGGTCTAATTGCCGTGGCTGACGTTGTTAGACCCGCCGCCGCCCAGGCCGTAGCCCGCCTCAAACAACTGGGCGTGGAGCAGGTGGTCATGCTGACGGGCGATAATCCGCGCACGGCCCACAGCATTGCTCAGCAGGTTGGGGTTGATCAAATTTACGCAGAGCTATTACCCGAAGATAAAGTCAAGGTCATTCGCCAACTCCAGCAGCAGTATCAGGCCGTCGCCATGGTGGGAGATGGCATCAATGATGCCCCGGCCCTGGCCCAGGCCACCGTCGGCATTGCCATGGGAGCCGCCGGTAGTGATGTAGCTCTGGAAACCGCTGACATCGTGTTGATGGCCGACCGTTTGGAGCGCTTAGAACACGCCATTCGGCTGGGTCGTCGAGCCCAGCGGGTGGTGAAGCAAAACATCGTGTTTGCCCTGAGTTTTGTGGTGGTTTTGTTAATCCTGAATTGCAGTAGTAATTACGTCGACCCTTTGGGGTCGTTTGACCGGGCTT
>JAAUUR010000525.1 GCA_012031045.1 Leptolyngbyaceae cyanobacterium SM2_5_2 | reverse complement strand
CTCGGCAGCTAGGCGTTCTTGCTCCTGCCGTTCCTGTTCTACGCCGTTCCTGCTCCCGTCGTTGGGCTTCAGCCTGCTCTCGGCTGGCGCTGCTCAGCAGCTAGGCGTTCTTGCTCTAGCCTTGCTTGTTCCTCCCGTTGCGCTGCGGCTTCTCGCTGGCGCTGCTTGGCGGCCTGTCGTTCGCGTTCTTTTTTCTCTTCCTCCAGCCGCGCTGCTGCTGCTTGCTGTTGTTTCAGCGCTTCAGCTCCCTGTGCTTTGGCCGCTTCGGCTTCTCGCCGTTGGGCAATTAAGGCATCCACCACCCGGCGAATGCTCTCTTCCACATCAAAAAAAGCTTCGGCTCGGTCTTCCCAACGGGTGACGGGTTTGCCGTCTTTGGGCAACACCTGGAGCTGTTTGAAATCGCTATATTGCCACCCGCAGGTTTCCAAAATGATCGGGATTACCCTAGCGGTGCCGTCGTAGTGGCGTTGCACCGCCCGCTGCATTTCTTTTCATAGCAGTAGTCGGAGGCTAAAAAGTGGCGGGTAATCAGCAGTAGAACAATGTCGGCTTTTTCCAGGTTGGTTTTAATCTCTTCGGCCCACTCGGCCCCGGCTTCAATGTCGCGGTCTTGCCAGGTGTTGATTTTACCATCCCGCTTCAGCGGCTTGAGATGGTAGTTGACTAGCTCATCTTTGAGCCCTTCATCGCGGTGCGAGTAGGAGATGAAAATGTCTAGCGCCTCGCCTGCCATGCTCCGGGTTGCCCTTGGGGTTGCCTTATTATAGTTTCACCTGTATTTGCAATATTTCCGGGGTTCCCTATGGCCTACACCTCAGTACAGCCCCTCACCCTGGCCGACTTTCTGGCCCAGTATGGCGACAATCCCCGGTACGAACTGGCCGACGGAGAATTGATTGACATGGAACCCACTGGCCCCCACGAAACCGTCAGCGGTAAGCTGGCCACTCAACTGGGTATTGCCATTACTGAGGCGCAGCAGCCCTGGTTTATTCCACGCACTTGTTTAATTCGCCCCTTTGCCGATGCGGCTACGGCCCGTCGCCCAGATATCGTGGTTTTTAGACGAAACCGTGATTGCCCATGAACCGCTCTGGGAACGCGAGCCGGTCATTACCTTGGGGCGATCGCTCAAGCTGGTGGTGGAGGTGGTAAGCACTAATTGGGAAACCGACTCGCTCGCAAAACTGAGGAGTACGCCCTGTTGGGAATCCCTGAGTACTGGATTGTGGACTATCGAGGGCTGGGGGGCGTGGCGTTTATTGGCAAACCTAAGCAGCCCACGCTGACGATCTGCATCCTGGGTCAAGAAGACTATGATCAACAGCGATATCGGCTGGGTCAACCTGTGGCCTCAAGGCTTTTGCCCAATCTCAAACTCTGCCTGGATGACATCTTGCCTCGGTAAAGCAATTAGACTAAGGACAACGGACACCAAGCCTAAAGGAACTGACCCAGCGTGCAGACCGTAGCCATAGAACAGCTCACCCTTTTTGACCTGGAGCGGCGGTTTGGTGTGCAAGCCGCCAGCAACTCCGGTTTCTTTTTGGAGTGGCAGCAAGCCTTAACGCCCCTCACTCCGGAGGAGAGATCGCGCCTACTTCGGGTCGAAGCGGCCTATGCTAATTTAGAGCGGCGATCGCGGCTTGAAAATACCGTCAAGCTGGCCGTTGTGGCTCCCTTGCTGGATTTAGCTGGGCTGTTTTTGCCCCCGTTCTACGTCACCACCGAAAAAACGGTTGAGATTACTACTGAGGATGCCGATGTAACCCGACGTGGACGGCTGGATATCTGGGTGCTTAAGGATCAGCTCTGGGTATTGGTGATTGAGTCTAAGCGGGCCGAATTCTCCCTCAAGGTGGGCATTCCCCAGGTGTTGGGCTACATGCTGGCGGCTCCCCAAACTGACTGCCCTCTTTACGGCATGGTCACTAACGGCGGGAGTTTTGTTTTTCTGAAGCTGCTTCAGTCTGGCACGCCTCGCTATGCTCGCTCCAAGGAATTGATCCTCGATCAAGATGATGGTTTAGGGCAGACGCTGCAAATTCTCAAGGCATTGGCGGTCGCGATCTCATGAACTTTGGCACTTCCCTGCAATCTGCCAACGTCCTCATCGTCGGAGCCAGCCAGGGCATTGGCCTGGGTTTTGTCAGGCATTTGCTGGCTGATCCTCACTTTCAGCACGTCTACGGCACCTTTCGCCAGGCCAGCACCGCTGAAGACTTGCTGGCCTTAGCTCAGCCATCGGCCCGGCTCACCCCGCTGGTTATGGATGTGACCTCTGAGGACAGCATGGCCGAGGCCGTGGCTACTCTCCAGGCCCAAACCTCGCAACTGCACCTGGTGGTGTACTGCGTTGGGTTGCTCCACGAGGGCGACTTTCAGCCCGAAAAGAGCGTGCGGCAGTTGAGCAGCGAAAATTTGCTGCGCTCCTTCCAGGTCAACGCCATTGGGGCAGCGCTGCTGACCAAGCACCTGCTGCCCCTGCTCAAGCACGATCGCCCCAGCGTCTTTGCGGCCATTTCGGCTAAGGTGGGCAGCATTGGCGACAATCGTCTGGGCGGCTGGTACGGCTACCGGGCCTCTAAGGCGGCCCTGAATATGCTGATTAAAACCGCTTCTTTAGAGTATGCCCGTCAAAAGCCCCCCACACAATTTTTGCCCTGCTGCACCCCGGCACTACGGATACGCGCCTGTCTCAACCCTTTCAGCGGGGGTGCCGCCCGAAAGCTGTTTCCGGTAGAGCGCACGGTTGCTCAATTGATGGCGGTTTTAGAACAGCTAGAGCCTGCCGATAGTGGCGAGTTTTTTAATTGGGATGGCAGCCGGTTGCCCTGGTGAGAAGAACACTGGCTCAGAACCCCGGTTTCTACTCGGCTATGCCCCCATTGTTTGGCTATAGCCTGAAAGAAACCGGGGTTCTAGCCACAAAATCCAAAACCCAAAAATCGCCTACAGCAGCCCTCGATAGCGGATAAACAGCAGAATTATCGCCCAGGAGCCCAGCGCTACTTTGATGGCTACCAGAATGTTC
>JAAUUR010000524.1 GCA_012031045.1 Leptolyngbyaceae cyanobacterium SM2_5_2 | reverse complement strand
AGGCCAGGTGGTTTTTGGGTGTTTTAAGGCGGTGCTTGAGGCGGCGCAGCAGGCGAGGCCAGATCGGTGCCCTGGGCACCGTCGAAGGTGTGAAACTCATCAACAATGATGTAGCGTAGGGTTTCGGGGTTGCTCTGGTTGTGCTGCCAGAGGGGTTGGGCATCGGGCTGGATCAGCAGATAATCCAGCATTTTGTAGTTGGTCAGCAGAATGTCGGGGGGGGCTGGCCCGCAGGGTGGGTTTGTCGGTGATGACTTTGTCTGGCCCCATCACTGTGGTGGGTTTGTCGTCTTGGTCGCCGACGTAGAGGCCAGCGGTAACCTGGCCCTGGAGCGCGGGGGTGTTGTGGATGAGACCGGCGATGCGTTTGGCCTGGTCGGTGGCAGGGCATTCATGGGGTAGATGAGAATGGCTTTGATGCCCCGGTTGCCGCTGTGCTGGCGGCAGTGCTCTAGCAAGGGCATGAGAAAGCACTCGGTTTTGCCAGAGCCGGTGCCGGTGGCCACAGGGTGGACTGGTAGTAGGGCGGGGTCAGCCGCTGAAAGGCCCGCTCTTGGTGCAGGTGAGGGTTGAATTTGAGGGGAATGTCTTTGAAGAAGCTGGCCCCGGTGCTGCCGGGGCGAAAGGGCAGGCCAACGGAGATGTAGGGGCCTTGGTAGTAGTTGGTGGGCTTCGCCAAAAAGCGCTCCATCAGCCCGTCGAAGCCTGGGGTGGTGGGGCGAAAGGTGGTATGGAGGTAGTCGGCAACGCAGTTGCGGACTTGGGTAGCGACTACGGAGGGGAGCATGGGGCAGGCTGGGGGCGGGGAATGCCCTAGCAACTAAGGGAGCGGCTATAGAGGAAAGGACAGATCAGGGAAACTACCTACGTTTACTCTTCCCCAAAGCATAATCAGGTCGAACAGGGCAATGTAACGTTTCTTAACTTGGCGCAGGTGGAGAGCCGTACCGTGTTGAGCGGTTTACGGCAGACTGCTGGGTGCGATCGCTAGGCTATGATGGACCGAATTTGTAAAAATTTTTACTCTAACGGTGGCATCACAACGACTCTCCCCGCAGGACGTGCGATCGAGGCTTAAATGGTTAATTCAGCAGGCAGCATTTACTGAACCTAACTAGCTAATAGGCTCATTGCTCTAAATTTGACTGTTACACTGTTGTCATGAACCTTTAAGTGGGTTGCCCTGCGCCAGCTATGACTAGCAAACCCAACATTTTTAGTTTTAGTGAGATTGCTGACCCTGCGGAGAGAGCTAGGGCAGCTTTGTGCGTTGTGCGGCAGTATCAGCAAGACTGGCAAGATCACAGGGTTAATCGGGTTCACAAATATTTTGATAATGTTGAAGGTGATTGGCTAGAGCATTTTGAGGAAATCTCAGTCAAAAAGTTCGAAAACGAAAGCTAAATCTTTAAGTAAGGAACAGGATCTTCATCCTAGTGCTTTAATTCTCAATTAGGCTTGGCAGACAAAGCAATGGAAAACTGGGCGATCGCGACTTAATAGCTGTTGTAGCCACGAAAATTGCTGAAGAGGCTGCTCCGGATGAAGTTGACTTGGCACCCCTAATGGCCCAGGCCTTTATTCAGGGAGGCCTGTCTAGACAAGAGATGTTTAAGCAAGAACAGGGGAGCTTAACAGGCGGCTTTGGTCCTGGGGGAGTCATGGCTCTGTTTCCCTGGATTTTGAGGGCTCTTGCTCAGCATGGGCCATTGATTTGCCAAATTTTGACTACGGATGTGGCTGATTTAGTGGGCTTGGTGAATGACTTGCTGGATCTGTCTGGCAAGCTAGAACGGGAAGAAACTATTAAAGCCCTACCAGCAGATCCCTATCAGCCGCTTAAGCTAGTAATGACCACTCTTTCCCAAGAGCTAGTGTCTTCGGGCTTGCCCCAGAACCAGGCTGATTTGGTGACGTTTCGAGTAGTGCGAGCCCTACTAGACAACCCTCAGGATTCTAAGGTTTTTGTAGAAACCATTGGGCAGAAAAATTCATGACTGTTCTTTCTACTGATACCACCTCTCAATCGCACCATCGAGCCGGTATTTTGCCTCCTTGGTTATGGTTCTGGTTGCTGCTTTATCTCATGTTTTTGCCTAAGACTTTAGGATTGATTTGGCAGAGTAGTTTGCAACCCATCCTTTTTTCTGAACCTTTGCCAGCTGGTATGGGAGGGAGGGCAATTTCGGCTCTCCAGGCTCTACCAGGTGTTATTGAGTCACTACCAATAGCCATGCTGCTGGTTGGAGTGCTCATGGTGCTGTTCCCAAAGGTGAGGCAGCGACAGCTTGAGCGTACCTATAACTTAGGGCCAGCTACAGTGGCATCGCCAGTCCTCCAAGACATTACTGCTACGGTGGCAGCTTACAGCCCAGATATTGCGATTAAGACCAACCTGCTGCGAACTGACCAATTTGCCTTTGCTTACCCATGGGGTATCGCAAATCGGCGATCGCTATATTCGGCGGTTTAGTGAAGCTATGGCGGTCAGATCCAGAGGCGGGGCGGGCAATTTTGCTGCATGAGTTGGGGCATTGTCGCCACGGAGATGTCTTGATGATTGGGGCGGGCAGCTTTTTTGAAACTCTGCTCAACTCTTGGGTCCGGTTTCTGATCTTATTTTTCATCATCCCTACTCTATTTTTGTACGGTTGGTTTTTGTTGGGTTCACTGCACGAGCACTGGCAACTCGCCCAAATGCTGACCGCAACCGATCAAGAGTTAAACGCTATTAATAGCCAACTGGGTGAACTAGGAATAGAACCAACTGAGATCCCTAGCCGGGGTAACTGGTTTGTCAATTGGCTAATTTTTCAAGTGGGGATGCTCTTTACCTTAGGCTTGCCAAGTACCATTGCGAGCATCTTGGCGTTGGTGCTGACAACGCCGATCATCATTAGCCTGCCGCTGATGGCCACCTGGTGTGCTGAATTTAATGCCGATCAGTTTGTGGTGGGCGAGCAAATGACTCAAGCGCCCTGTTGCGTAGCCTGGCGGTGATCTCTCCGCCTATGACGCGATGGGCCTGGCTGACGTCG
>JAAUUR010000050.1 GCA_012031045.1 Leptolyngbyaceae cyanobacterium SM2_5_2 | reverse complement strand
CACTTGACCACCGGTGAGGGGTAGCGATGTCTTCTAACATCTGTTTACGGCGATCGCCGAAACCGGGGGCTTTAACGGCGGCCACATTCAAGACACCGCGCAGACGGTTAACCACCAGGGTAGCCAAAGCTTCTTTCTCAATGTCTTCTGCAATGATCAAGAGGGGCTTACCTTGACGGGCCACCTGTTCGAGGATGGGCACCAAGTCTTGGACGAGGTTGATTTTTTTGTCGGTGATCAAAATACGGGGATCTTCGAGCACCGCTTCCATCCGTTCCGCATCGGTGACGAAGTAGGGGGAGATATAGCCTTTGTCAAAGCGCATCCCTTCGGTGATTTCCAACTCGGTGGTCATGGATTTGCCTTCTTCCAGGGAAATCACGCCCTCGCGACCCACTTTATCCATGGCCTCGGCAATCATAGAACCCACTTCGTCGTCGTTACCGGCGGAAATAGACCCCACCTGAGCAATAGACTTAGAATCTTCCACGGGACGAGCGTGTTCAGCAATTTTCTCCACCAGGAAAGCGGTGGCCTTGTCGATACCACGCTTGAGGGAGATAGCGTTAGCGCCAGCGGCAACGTTGCGCAGCCCTTCTTTAACGATGGCATGGGCCAGCACCGTAGCGGTGGTGGTACCGTCGCCTGCGGCATCGTTGGTTTTAGAAGCGGCCTGACGAATCAGCGCTACCCCGGTGTTTTCAACGTTGTCTTCTAGCTCAATTTCCTTAGCAATGGTGACGCCATCGTTAACAATTTGGGGAGCGCCGAACTTCTTCTCCAGCACCACGTTGCGGCCCTTAGGGCCAAGGGTAACGGCAACGGCCTCAGCCAAAATGTCCATACCTCTTTCGAGGGCGCGACGGGCGTTTTCATCGTAAATAATGCGCTTAGCCATGAGATAAATAGTCTCCGAAAGAATAAGAAGGAGTGAACGCGAAAATCGAACGATCAAAAACCTGGAATTCCAAATCAGTCCCAAACGGTCCGTAAGTTCTCTAGCTGAGGTCAAGCGCCAGCGTAACCTAGCTTGGCCAGCAACGACTCGGATGGTGCAAATTTCCGGCCTCTGGAAAGGAGGACATGGGGTGGTGGGAGGTTTTGCATTTAGATCGCTTAGCCTCTGGGAATTGAAGTCGGTCAGTAATTCCGCTGGAGGGTGGTGGGCCTGCCCTCTCTACGAAACTGAGTTGAGCGGCAATGGTTGCTGGGTGGAGGGTGGGCCGTACCCACCTATGGAACTTAACCCACCCCTACCCCACCTAGAACCCACCCCTTACCCCTCCCAAGAGGGGAAATCCGAAATCCCAAATCTAAAATTCCAAGTCCTTAGCCCAGAACGGCCAGAATGTCCTTTTCGGACAGCAGAACAAACTCTTCGCCGCCCAGTTTGATATCGGTACCCGCGTACTTGGAGTAGAGCACCTTATCGCCAATTTTGACTTCCATGGACTGACGAACGCCCTTGTCATCGGCCTTACCAGGGCCAACGGCGGTGATCTCACCAACTTGGGGCTTTTCTTTGGCGGTGTCGGGTAGCAAAATGCCGCCAGCGGTGGTTTCTTCTGAGGCACTGACCTTAATCAACACGCGATCAGCCAGGGGCTTAACGCTGGATGCCGCCAATGTGATAGCTGCCATACAATCCTTCTCCGGGTTAGCACTACGACTTGCGCCTGAGTCTAAAGATTACCTTCCTCAGACGCGCTTAACAGACAGAGTTTAGCACTCTCACGCTTTGAGTGCTAATTTACGGCAGCCGGGGGGCTGAGCGCAACAAAGGAACCTGTACGGGTTCCCGAACGGAGGGGGTGGGGGGTAGTGGGATGGTGGTTAATGGAAAGGCGCAGGACAGGGACGTTGAGGATGCGATAGGCTGTAGCTGACCCCTAGGGCCACCCTCACTGTGCAGAGTTTTCAAACCCAGGCGTTGGTACCTGCCTTCAGTAGGCTAGTCATTTTTGGCGACAGTCTCTCTGACCCTGGCAATGTATTCGACCTGACGGGCTTTTTCCCGCCGTTTCCCTATGCAGAGGGGCGCTTCTCCAACGGTGACATCTGGGTAGATTACCTGGTTGACCAAACTGGGTTAGACCTTGCTCAGGTTCAAAATTTCGCCTTTGGCGGTGCCGCCACTGGTCGCGACAATGGCCTGGAGCCGCTGATTGGCTTTCTAACCGGCACCGAGATTAATTTGCCAGGGATGCTAGATCAAGTCGATAGCTACCTCGGTAGCCTAGGGGATGAGTTAGCGGATCCGGACGGTCTTTACGTGGTGTGGGCCGGGGCCAACGATATTTTTGCCCTGCTCGACGACCCAGCCGCCATGCCGGATTTTCTGGCCAACCAGGTGCAAAACGTGGCCACCGCCATTATTAATTTGACTCAGCGGGGAGCAGATACCTTCTTAGTGCCTAACTTACCCGACCTGGGGTTGACGCCCCGGACGCAAGACCAGGGCACCACTGACCGGGCCACGGCTCTCAGCCAAGCCTTCAACGAGAGCCTGGCCTACGCGCTCACTGCCCTGGAACAGAACCCACTGTTCAATATCGATATTGTCCCGGTTGATCTGTTTACCCTGACCAGGGAAGTGATAGCCAGACCAGAGGAGTTTGGCTTTACCAACGTCACCGATCCTCTGATTGGCCAGGGCGGGCTGGTCGATCCTGGCTTTTTCTGGTGGGATCAGCAGCACCCAACGACCACAGCCCACGCTCTGCTGGCAGACACATTCCAAACCGCGTTGACTGAGGCAGGCTATTTTGGGGTACCCGTCCAGGCCCCCTGTATATCCACAGTGGAGGCTGGGGAGTATACCCACACCAGCACTTCTAGTGGCTGGGCCTTACCTTTGCCGGTTTATAACCTGGGCCTGCCAAGTAATACCCCAGCATCCATGCCCATCAGCGAACCGCCATTCCCTAGTCCAGACTGGCTGGCTGGCTCAATCTGAAACCCTGCGCCCGCCATCCCACCCCCAAACCCTGCTAGGTTCGCATCCGTTGCCAAAGCTCGTCGTACTTAGTTTGGGCGGTTGAGCTCAGGGGCATCAGAAACTCACTTCGTTCCAGCCCAGTTGGGGATTCAAATAGAGCCTTCTGCATCTCTAACCCATCGGGCAATTGGTCAGCGGATTTACCCCAGAGCCAGGGTGAGAGCCCCTGATTGTAGATCGCCATTTGAGTAGCAAACTCATCGGCCAGGCAAAAATTCAGCCAGTCGGTGGCCAATGGAGTTGCGGCCTCAGCGCTCTTGGGTTTAACCCAAAGGTCAGCGCTGACCAGGGTGCCCTCGGTGGGAATGGCAATCCGCAAATTGCGATATTGCTTAGCCACCGGCAACATAGCGTCTAGCCAACCCACTACCGCCGTGGCATCCCCAATGATCAGGGACTTGAGGGTGTGGTCAGAGTTGTACCCTTTCACCTGACCGTGCAACTGGGTCACAAAGTCCTCAAAATCGGCGACAGCAGCCGGGTCTTCATGGTTGGCAGAAGCACCCAACCCCTTGAGCGCCAGCCCCAATACCAGGCGGGGATGGTCGGGCAAGAGGATTTGCCGAGTTAGGGCCGGATGTAGCAAGTCATTCCAGGTTTGTAGCGTTCCCTTGAACCGGCGAGCGTCGTAAAGAATGGCCAGCCCTGTCCAGCGGTAGGGAATACCCCAGATTTTGCCGCTTGCGTCCATGGCCCCCTGGTTGTTGCGGGTAACAAGCTGGGGCCATACCGCTGGCAGTTGTGCCCAGCGTTCTACAGCCTGGGCATCAATCGGCTGGATCAGCCCCTGCTGAATGGCTGAGGCCAGCCAGTAGTCGGCCTGGGTAACCCAATGGGCCACGGTCGTTCTCCGAAGGGCCGTGGCCTCTTCGGTTTTTGCCTCCTCGGCTTGTTTGTCCCAGCTTTGCAGCAGCGTATAGAGGGCCAGCAGGGAATCTTTGGCCATCAACCCTACCTTGCCAGCCTTAGCCTGCTGCCGCTGAAAGGCCTGGACGAGTTGCACCGGCACCGACCCTGTCAGCAGCGCCAGGATTAGATCCCCAGAGACAACCGGTTGACAGCCAGCCGCTAAAGCCGCCAGAGCGACCCCAGTTGTGGTGGCCAAAAATGTGCGACGATTCATGAGCCTGCGCTACTCCACCGTTCAAAGGGCGGGACAATACTAAACAACCTTAGCGCTTTAGTAGGAAGCCATGAAGTCTATTTGGGATTTTGTCAACGTTGCGATCGCCATCGTCCTGCTATCCTTCATTGGCCTCAGCTTGGCTCGGTTGGCCTTCTTCTTCTTGCACAGTCAGAACATTCTGTAGAAGCAGTTCCTCCGTGATCCTTACTCTGGACGATTTCCAGTTTGTGATTCCACAAACGCCTGGAAAGCCAGCCGGGCCGCCCCCACAATGCCCGCTCGGTTAGCGAGTTCAGCCATTAGAATCGGCATCTCCTCCCGCGAGCTAGGCAAGACCCGCGTGTCTATTTCAGCCAGGGTGGCCGGTAGAAAGAATTCTGCCGCCGCACTGATGCCGCCGCCCAAAATCACCGCCTCTGGGGTGAGTACGTAAATGAGACTGGTCAGCCCGGCCCCCAGCCAGTAGCCGTAGGTCTGCCAAAAGGCGATCGCCGCCGCATCTCCGGCCTTGGCTTTGTCAAACAGGGCCGCTGGAGCCAACCCGGTTTCTCGCTCAATCGCCTGTACCGAGCAGTGCTGTTCCAGGGAGCCCCGGTTACCGCTATTGCAGGGCACTCCGTCGGGATTAAGGGTAATTAGCCCCAGTTCGCCCGCCGTGCCGTGGCGACCCACAAACAGCTTGCCGTTGAGGATAATGGCACCGCCCACACCTGTCCCCAAGGTCAGCACAATCACATCTTGAAAGTTGCGTCCGGCCCCCAGCCAAGCTTCTCCCAGTCCGGCGCAGTTAGCGTCGTTGGCCACAATGGTAGAGCGGCCTGTTTTGGCCTCCAGCCAGTCGGCAATGGGCACATCTCGCCAGCCGGATAAGTTAATGGCGACCCGGGCCACGCGCCCAGCCGCATCCGCCGGGCCAGGGGTGCCCAGGCCAATGGCCACAGCTTCATGATGTGGATCCAGGCGGTTGATGGCCTCCACCATAGCTTCTAGCACGGCCTCCGGGGTAGAGGGCTGGGGCGTAGGTACCGTTAGATCCGCCAAACAATCCCCACTGGGGGTAAACCGCCCCAACTTAATGGCCGAACCGCCCAGGTCAATGCCAATCACCTGCTGTGCTACTGCGCCCATGCCTGAAGAAAACCCCTACAACAATCTGCAGCCATTCTCTCAGATGAGCGCAGCCTTGCGACCTTAGGGCCGGTCAGCTATTAGGTACCCGTTACCTGGAACCCGAATTCTCTCAGATGAGCGCCGCTTTGCTCCCAGATTGCAAGGGCATTCGGGTAGAAGCCAGGCTCGATAGAATGGGATAAACCTGTCTTGGTAACAGCACATGGTTCAAACTCCGGCGAAACCTATTACCCTGAATGAGTTTCTGCAACGGCCAGAGACAAAGCCCGCCAGCGAATACATTGACGGACACATCATCCAAAAGCCCATGCCCCAAGGTCAACACAGCACTATTCAGGGAGAACTGGTAACTGCTATCAATGCTGTGACCAAGGGGAGTCGCATTGCCTGGGCTTTGCCGGAACTCCGCTGTACCTTTGGGGGCCGCTCTACCGTTCCCGATGTGGCCGTCTTCCAGTGGTCGCGACTGCCGACGAACGACGATGGCACCATCGCCAATAGCTTCACCGCTCCCCCCGATTGGACCATAGAAATCCTCAGCCCTGAGCAATCCGTCACGCGGGTGGCTAGCAACATTCTCCACGGCCTCGACCACGGTTGCCAACTGGGCTGGCTAGTTGACCCCAGCGAACGCTTAGTGCAAATTTACAGCCCCGATCAGCGGCTCATTTCCCTGGAAGAGCCCGCCGATGCCCTGCCAGTTCCCACCTTTGCCACCGGCCTTCAACTCACCCTGGAACAACTCTTTGGCTGGCTCCAGGTGCGCTAGGGCAGCATCAAGACAAAAATTAGAGGGTTTGTGGTACCGTTCACAACGGCCTCTCACCCACGCTTACTCATGGGCAGCCTGATGACTCACAATGTTAATAATCAGACCATTGGGATCTGCCACAAAAAATCGCCGCACGCCCCACGGTTCATCCGTCATGGGATATACAATGTCGAGACCCGCGGCAACCGCCTTGGCATATACGACATCTATATCAGTCACCTCCACCGACACATGGGGATGGAAACCTGACGGATCAGCCGTCAATACACTGATTTGGCTGCTTGGATTGTCAGGGTTAACAAATGTCATGATCCAGCCCAGATCCATGGCAAGATCTAGCCCTAAAAAGTCGGTGTAAAAGGTGCGACTCTCGTCATACTGGTGCGCCTTAATATTTGGTACGACTCTCCGGATGTTCATGGGTTGCTTCACTCCATTGCCGACGAGTTGGTTCATAAAGGCATTGTAGCCAACGGAGTCAAGGCGCAGAAAAATTAGGCAAGTTCACCAATTGAGCCGTCCCTTTGGTGCTGCTTGTCGCCGGATAACGTTCCTGCTGAGCGGCGGCAGATAACCTATGACGCTTAACAGAGATCTCTCGTCCGTCCGCTGCCACGCAGTGTTGGCGGACTGGCAACGGTAAGGCAGCACGGCGTTGATTGGTGGTAAGGGGAATAGTAATGGTCGTGGTTGAGAACTGGGAAACAAGATTATTTTGGAAAATGATGACGGGGCGAGTGCCTGCTTGTTCAGAGCCTTGAGTTGGATTGAGGTCGGCTAACCAGACTTCACCCCGGTTGAGCGGATTGGTCATGGATTAGTCTTCCTGATGGAGTATTGCTGCATAATCGTTCATGCCTGCTTCGGCAAGGGCACGGTCTTCGTCGGCAAACTCTGCAAATAGGGTGGCTAGTTGGGTTGGATCGAGGGTGACTCGACGATCCTGATCACGAAACTTCAAAAAGGCAATAAAATCGGCTACTTGTTGGAGTTGAACACGTGTCAGTTCCTCCAAGTCTTGTTTGATGGATTCAGTGCTGATGGACATAGGGAAAATAGCAGTTAGGAGTTTTCTTTATTCTAGGAACTCATTTTAGTTTTGCATCTCTCACTCACGCTCCATCTTCGCAAAGTGTTCTTGCAGGTGCTTGTGGGTAAATCGATAACACCCTCCTATGCGCTGAAGTAGTTAGCATATCTCACAGATTAGCTAAAAGTTCGTCTCACACTGAAGGGGAGCGCCAAGATATAATAGCAGCAATAAGCAAGAGAACTATCGACACTGCATCAAAGTAAATGACCCGTTGAATTCCCGGCGTTAAATCTGGTGTAGTTATACATAATCCAATGAAAGCAAGTTTACTGACTACAGCAGCAGTAATAACTATCATTCGCAGATGATAGAAAAATGCTCCATAAACTAAGGCAGCACCAAGCACCCCTAGCATGACTTGGCGATGCCTTACTAGCAGCAAGACGGCATTATCTTCAAAAGCAACATTGTATAAGGATGTAATTCCATTTGGATTTAATGCAGTGATGACCGGAGAAGCTGTAATCACACCAATGACCACTAAGATTGCTACCGCTGTATTTCGGCTTAATTTAGACATTGAAGTTTTTACTGAAAGCAATTACACAGAAAATATTATGCCTAACAACTTATTGGACAGATCTAATCTGTCTATCTACCCCTTTTCGGGTGAATAGGCAGATTATCCGCCGTCTAATCCCCCTCTGAGGGTAGACAAGCTGCCAATAATCTGCATAATAGCCCTCTTGGGGATAGATAGGCCGCAAAGATCCATCTGTCTTCCGCTTTACCCAACGCACGCCGCATCATAGAACTGCGGCGCCTCACGCGGGGCGATAATGGCACCTTACCTGGGATGGCTAGTATGGGTGGCATTTGCTACAGAGCTACAGGCCTATGTCAAAAAAAGTTGTTCACTAGGTTGACAAGCTGCATTTGTACCAGTAGTCTTTTACACTAAGCCGTTTGCACAAGGCGGCGGTTCACTCAGAGCTCGAAAATCTCGGCGCTGTCTGAGGGTGTTGGTCGCACCAACAGACAGCTAACCCGCAGATCTCAATGGCAGATTGCGAGGCTAGGGTTTATGGTACCCCAGCCCCCTCAGTTTGCACGGCAACCGCGTGGGTGGCTGGGGTTTTCGCGTTCTTTTCCTCACCCACCCCGCCCGGCTGGCAGGGGTGGGTCTATCCACTTAGCAAGGAAAATGAATGTGATGTTGCAATATCCCGAATCGGATGCCGATGGTGCGTCCAATCTTCCGCCTGCCTCGTCATCCAGACCGCAGCCCCAGCCGGAACGAGTGCGCCATGTGCTCTACGGCAGTGTGCGGGGGTTAGACCGGGTGATCAAGATTCTGCATCGCTACGGCTATGCCGACCCGAACGACTGGTGCGAGCCCATCCCTGTGCCTACCCCTGGGGCTGGCTCTAGCGATGAGCGCCGCCCAGGTGCCCCAGCGCCGCATCAGTGGATGGTGGTGATGGATAAGATCCTGCTGGTGGAGTAATCAGCACGGCTAACAACCCGGTTTCTTCGTCACCAATCTAACGGCAGGACTGGCCTGTTGGCAGAGAAACCGGGTTTCTGTTGCACGGGCTAGATGCGGCCCTGGCCCAAACCTCTCCACAAACCGCCATTTGCCCAGTGCTAGTTCACCTCAACCAGCCGCGCGAGGTCTTTCGAGATGGCTTTTCCAGCCGCTTTGTGCTGTTTAGCACGGCCCCAGCCATGACCCAACTCATGCGCCAGGCGCCAGATTTTTTGACTGGCGATCGGGCTGGTTTCGGTTTTAGTACTGAGAGATAGGGCTGTATCTGCCTTAGATACTGCATAACCCTTAGAATTTGAAGGAAACTTTCCTCTCAGCTTTTTTTGCTTGCTGTGAAGCCGTTAATTCTGGAATGGGCCATCGCCATCAAAGACTTCGCTTTGGGTAACCCAGAGTGGTCTTTGGCTATCGTCGGCGGTTGCTTTGGAGGACTCGTCGCCACCTGGAAATGGCTCCTGCCTCGCCTGCAAAAGCCAGAACCACCGCCGTTAGAACCGTCCTTCCCCTTTCAGGTGGTGAACCCCAGCAGCGAGAACGTGCTCAAAATGCTAATGGGGTCAAACCAGGCCAATAACGACCCCCTGGCCGATTTCAATATTCCCTACCAAGAGCGGCGGCCAGAGTCGATCGTGGGGCAAAAGTTAGAAGGGCGACTAGAGGTACACCGCTGGCTGCTCATTTTAGGCCGCACCGGCCTGGGCAAAACCCGCGAAGCCGCCGAACTGGCCCAGCGCCTAAACAACGAAGGCTGGACGGTGGTTAAACTCAAAAACCACGAGCAACTGACCGTGCCAACCCAATTTCCGGCAGAGGTGCTGGGTGAGCAACCCTGCCTGCTGTTTTTCTTAGATAACCTCAACCAGGCCATGAGCCTGAGTACCCAAGCCGCTACCGGCAACGCTGCCCTGGCTAGCCCCTTAAAGCAACCCCTGCAAGAGCGCCTGCAAGCAACCCTAACGTTTTACGAAAATGCCTGCGGCCCCGACCGCATTCGCGTTATGGCCACCGCCCGCGACGAAAGAACCCCCGAAAAGCCTGGGCAACCCAGCGAGTGGGATAAACTCGCCATCGAAAAATATCCACAATTTTGGGATCAGTTTCATCAATACCGTTTAGAACCACCGGCAGAAATCGCGATTGAAACCCTACTGACCCAAACCACAAAGCAGGCCAACCTGCCCAACAAACCCGAAGACTTTGCCCAAATTGCCCAACGCAACGACGGCACCTTTAGAAACGTTGTCGAAAACCTGGAACGGGCTAAGAACCGCGACCTCACCGTGTCTACCGACACTTACAAAGACACCCTCAAAGGCACCTGGGAAAGCCGCTACAAAGCCGCGACCCACCGCGACCCCATCGCCCGTTACCTCTACGACGCCGTTGATTTACTGCGCCAGTGCAATGTTGAACTACTGGAATGGATAGTGCTGCCCACCGCCGCCCTGCTAGCCTCAAAAGACCAATTCTGGCAATTTTGGCACCGCTGGAAGCTGCGGAAAACCCTGCAACACCTGAGTACCAGCGAACGAATTTTGCAACCCAGAGATGGGCAACTAGAAGCCAAGGGCTACACCGTTGAAGTCGGTGAATACTTGCCTAAAATGGGTCAGCTTCTGATCAAGCTTTCAAACCGGCAGCCCCAGCGGTTAGCCAATGCGCTAACTGGCTTTACGGAGGCCGCTGTTGGGTTGCAGAGATATGCCCTGGCACTACAAACTAATCGTCGGCTCACTCAAATTCGGCCCAAAGAGGCGGTCGTTTGGTTCAACCAGGGCTGGTTACTCAATGAATTAGGCCACAAAACCAAAGCCATCGCCTGCTATGACGCCGCCTTAGCGATCCAACCCGACTATCACGAAGCGCTCACCAACAAAGGGGCTGCGCTGTCTGCCTTGGGCCAACACGAGGCGGCCATCGCCTGCTTTGACGCCGCCTTAGCGATTCAACCCGACGATCACCATGCTTTGGATAATCGGGGCTATGCTTTAACCAAGGCAGGTTGTTATTCAGAGGCTATCTCTAGTTTTGATCAAGCGATTAAACTCAACCTATCCTACGCTAATGCAATTTACAACAAAGCTTATTGCTTAAGTCTTATGGGCGATTTGATTGGAGCATTTGCTCATTTAAGGCAATCCTTTGAAATTGATCCTCAATATCGCGACCTGGCTAAAACCGACACCGACTTTGACCCTATTCGCCACGACGAGCGGTTTCGGGCGCTGGGGGAGGGGGGAGGGAAGAGGGAAGGGTGAAGGGTGAAGAGCTAGGGGTGGTGGGGTTAGAATGGCGTTATGAGCCAAGATTATCCAGATTCTATTGCGTCTGTTACTGTGTCTGCCGATTTGCAACTCACCATTCCATCTGTGGTGGGGCAGTCGTTGGGGCTGTCTGAGGGGCAGCGGTTTCAGGTCATGCGTTACCGAAATCGCATTGAATTGATTCCTACTTATCCAGTGCAAGCCTTGAGAGGCTTTCTAAAGGGTATGGATACAGCCCTAACACGCGACTCTGACCGACTATGAGCAATGTGGTTGACTCGTCAGGGTGGCTAGCTTACTTTACCGATGAGCCTAGTGCCGATTTCTTTGCTCCTGCCATTGAAGATGTCACCAACTTAGTTGTGCCATCAATCAGTTTGTACGAGGTATTCAAGCACATTCTGATTCGGCGTAGTTGGTAGGTTGGGTGCAACGCAGTGGAACCCAACACCAAACGACAACGTGAGTCCTGTTAGGTTCTGCTAGCGCGCCACCCAACCTACTGAGCTTTGACCCCATTCGCCACGACGAGCGGTTTCGGGCGCTGGTGGGCTGTCCATTTTCACCAGCGGTTCCAGTGACATAATAGAATCCATGCCTACCCGCAAAGGATGCCGTCCTATGGCCGAGACCACCGGACTAGTCTCCAATCGCATCATCTACCCCGACTCTGATGGGCAACCGATGACTGAAAGCGATGCCACTCGCGACTACTTGCTGTACTGCGTTGAGGTACTGCGACTCTATTTTAAGAGCCGCCCTAATGTGTACGTATCGGGCAACTTGTTTGTTTACTACGAAGAAGGCAACCCCAAAGCCTCGATTTCGCCCGACGTATTTGTGATTTTTGGCGTCAGCCATCGGAAGCGCCGCAGCTACAAAACCTGGCAGGAAGGTGGCAAACTGCCCAACTTCGTCCTGGAAATTACCTCCCGCAGCACCAAACGGCAAGACGAGGAGGAAAAACCTTGCCTCTACGCCAGCCTGGGCGTCGAAGAATATTTTCAGTACGATCCTACGGCTGATTATCTCAACCCTCAATTGCGCGGGTCGCAACTGGTCAATGGTACCTACCAGCCCTTGCCCCTGGTCTCAACTGTCAGCGGCCTACCCTACATCCATAGCTCAGTGCTGGGGCTAGATTTGCAACTGCATCCCCCCTATCCAGAACTGGGACTGGCCCCGGCGGCCCAGGCACTCCGGTTCTACGATCCCAAGACAGGGACTAAGTTACTCAGCCGTGAGGAACTGGAGCAGTTGCGCGAGGCGCTTCAGGAGGAGAACGAATTAATTCAACAAGAACGCGATGCCGCCCAGCAGGAGCGCGATGCCGCCCAGCAACGGGCTGAGGAACTTGCCGCCCGTCTGCGGGAGTTGGGGATTGATGTGGAGCCGTAAACCTTTAAGCCAAATATCGTGATATCAGCGAATACGAGCTTTGGCAAAATGGCACAGTTCTAACTGGGTAGATTGGGCGGCGCGTCAGCAGAACCCAACCAGGCTGACGGTTGTTGAGTTCCGCTGTGTTCTACCTAACCTGCTGAAGCCTGTAAAAAGTCTACCCCTCCTGTCTTCTGTCTTCTGTCTTCTGTCTCCTAACTCCTGCCTCCCCCCTACTCTCCCTGCAAACCAACCTGCCCCAGTCGCTGCTGGAGCCAGAACACAAACAGCGGCAGGGCAATGCGGTAGCCAAATTCAGGCCCATAGATGAGCCCCTTTTGTTGCAGGCCGTTTAGGGCGCCTTGCAGGCCGCGCCGCGCGAGAGCTGGTGTTTTTTAATGTAGGTGCGAGATTGGGGGCTATCGGTGGGGTCGAGGGCCAGGCTTTCTAGCACGCGCACCTGGCTGGGCGGCAGCAAGAGCAGCAGCGCCTCAAAGGTGACAGCCAGGTCTTCTACCAGACTGGCCATGCTGCAACGCACCTGTTCCGCATGAATCACACCGTCTGACTTACCCAGGGCTTCGTACTCCAGCCAAACCCGCCGGGCCAGGGTAATGGCATCTCCTAAGTGGCCCTGCACATAGCTCAAGAACAACTCAAGCGCCCCCTCCTGGGTGGCAAAGGTCAACCCCTTAGCGGCCATGGCTTCCATCAGCCAGGGGGTCATGGCCTGGTCAGAAATTGGCAGCAGATGAACCACGGCCAGCCCACTGGCCACCACCCAGGGTTCTACCACCGTGGCCACCAGGGCATAGCTGACGCGGGTTTGGCGCTGAATTTCCTGCCGCAGGTACGACTCCCACTTCCCCTGCCGATCCCACGAACGGATGTGGGGAAAGTTCTGAAACACCATGACCACCCGGCAGTCTAACTGTTCGGCCAGGTATTGGGGCAGGCTCAGCAGTAGTTCAAATAGCAACCATTCTTTGCTAGCTGGTACCAGGGGCCAAACTGGGCTAAGCTGAGGCTCTTCCCAAGCCAAATCGAGCGGCTGCTGAGCAATCCACCGCTGAATTAACGCCCATTCCTCCGGTGCTGTGAAGCAAGTGGTGAGGCTGTTAGCCAGTTGCCGCAAAAATTGACTGGTGTTGGTGGTGCGCAGGCAGTCAATTTCCAGCAGACGAGCGTTGGCGGAGCGGGCGGCCTTCTGTAATATGGTACGGCGACCAATGCCTGGGGAACCCACCAGCAAAAAATCGCCATCTTCAGACAAAATTTGGCAAATTTTCTGAAGTTCAGCGTTTCGGCTAACAAGGGCAGGCGGGATGAACGGATTATTCGCCATGGATTGCTCTGGAACTGATTTCAATGCGTAATAGCCCTCCAAAAGGTCAAAAAGGTATAAAAAATCTTAAAGAGTTTGGCACTATTTTTTAGTGCTAGCCTAATCCTTTTAAGAATATGATTAAGAGTCGGTAGCCCCTTGCCACGTCAATACTCCTCATAACCATAGGATTTTTTGCCCATGTCGTCTCCTTCGTCTGCTCATCTTGGTAGTGCCATGGCTAACCAACCGCCCTTTGCCGCTCAGCCAACACCCGACTGGCATACCCTCTCCATTAACGAGGCGCTGGCTCAGCAGGGAACCGATCCAGAGCAGGGGTTAACCCAGGCCCAGGTGGAGACCAGGCAGCGCCAATTTGGCCCAAATGAGCTGGAGGAAACCGCTGGCCGCCAAACCTGGGAAATCATCATGGATCAGTTTAAAAACATCATGCTGATCATGCTGATTGTGGTGGCCATTATTGCCGGGGCGCTGGATTTGATGAGCCAGACCTTCCCCAAGGATGCCGTGGCTATTTTTGCTATTGTCATTCTCAACGGGTTGCTGGGCTACTTACAGGAAAGTCGAGCTGAGAAAGCGCTGGCGGCCCTCAAGCGTCTATCATCCCCCAGAGTGCGGGTGGTGCGTGACGGGCGAGAGGCCGAAGTAGACGCTAAGGATCTGGTGCCGGGAGATCTAATCCAAATTGAAGCGGGCTCTCAACTGGCTGCCGATGGTCGCCTACTGGAGGCTGCAAATCTGCAAATTCGGGAATCGGCCCTGACGGGGGAAGCCGAAGCGGTCACCAAGCGCCCTCAGATCACCCTACCCGTTGACGCTCCCCTGGGAGATCGGCTGAATCTGGTTTTTCAGGGAACGGAGGTCATCCAGGGACGAGCTAGTGTGATGGTAACTAACACTGGCATGGGCACCGAACTGGGCAAAATTGCCGCCATGCTGCAAAACGTGGAGACAGAACCTACGCCCCTACAGCAGCGGATGACCCAGCTTGGCAATGTTCTGGTGACGGGTTCTATGATGCTGGTGGCCGTGGTGGTAGGCTACGGGCTACTGAGCACCGGTGACATGAGTTTGTTCAAAGAACTGCTAGAAGTCTCCCTCAGTATGGCCGTGGCGGTGGTACCGGAGGGGTTACCGGCGGTGGTAACGGTGACCCTGGCCCTCGGCACCCAGCGCATGGTGCGCCGTAATGCGCTGATTCGCAAACTACCGGCGGTGGAGACTCTGGGGTCAGTCACCACCATCTGTTCAGACAAAACCGGCACCCTCACCCAAAACAAAATGGTGGTGCAAGAACTCAAAACCGCCGATACACTTTTTCAAGTGTCGGGAGAAGGGTACAGCCCTGTGGGTGAGTTTCGGATTGACGGCCACGCCACCCCAACGTTGGATCACCCAGAATTAAGTAACGTACTTCTAGCCTGCGCTCTCTGCAACGATGCCACCCTGCAACAGGAGGGCAACCTGTGGACGATTTTAGGCGACCCAACGGAGGGGGCATTGCTGGCGGTAGCGGGTAAGGGGGGGCTTTATAGGGAGACCCTGGCCGATATCTATCCGCGTGTGGCAGAAATTCCCTTTTCCTCAGAACGCAAGCGCATGAGCGTCGTGTGTTCTACCACCAAGGCCCACCAGCCCACCACCACTAGCCCCTATTTGATGATGACGAAGGGTTCCCCAGAACTGGTACTGGAGCAGTGTGCCTACATTCAGTTAGGCGCTAACTCCCAACCATTATCTCCAAATCGTCGCCAGGAAATTTTGCAAAGCAACAATCGCATGGCAGAACGGGGGCTGCGGGTGCTGGGCTTTGCCTACAAGCCGATGGATAGTTGCCCCGCCGAATCTGACCTGGAGGCAGCAGAGAACCAACTGACCTGGTTAGGCTTGGTCAGTATGCTAGACGCGCCCCGCCCCGAAGTTTCAGCGGCTGTGGTGGCCTCGCGGCGGCCGGCATTTCGCCCGGTGATGATTACCGGTGACCACCCCCTAACAGCCCGGGCCATCGCAGAAGAACTGGGCATTACCAGCCCCGGCTCACCGCTGCTGACTGGCCAGGAACTAGAGCGCCTCAGCCAGGAGGAGTTGCAAGAGCAAGTTCCAGCGGTAAATGTCTATGCCCGTGTAGCGCCAGAGCATAAGCTGCGCATCGTTAAAGCCCTGCAGCGACGGGGTGAATTCGTAGCCATGACCGGCGATGGCGTTAACGATGCCCCCGCTCTCAAGCAGGCCGACATCGGCATTGCCATGGGTATCACCGGTACAGATGTGAGTAAAGAAGCCAGCGACATGGTGCTGCTAGACGACAACTTTGCTACCATCGTGGCGGCCACGGAAGAAGGTCGTGTCGTCTTTGACAACATTCGTCGCTTTATCAAATACATTCTCGGCAGCAACATCGGAGAAGTCATCACCATCGCAGCGGCTCCGATAATTGGGCTGGGCGGTGTGCCCCTGGCGCCTTTGCAAATCCTCTGGATGAACCTGGTAACTGACGGCCTACCGGCTCTGGCTCTGGCCATGGAACCCGCCGAACCCAATGTTATGCAACGCCCGCCCTACGATCCACGCGAGAGCATCTTTGCCCGTGGCCTGGGTAGCTATATGGTGAGGGTGGGCATTGTGCTGGCCACCCTCACCATTGTGATGATGATCTGGGCTTACCAGCGCACCAATGCTCCTGGCTATGCAGGCCACCCCGACACCTGGAAAACGATAGTGTTCACCACCCTCTGTATTGCCCAGATGGGCCATGCTCTGGCCATCCGTTCAGAAACCCAGTTGACTATGCAGCTAAATCCTGCCACCAACCTCTATGTCTGGGGTTCGGTGCTGTTGACGACTGGCCTGCAACTGCTGCTCATCTACGTTCCATTTCTACAGCGATTTTTTGGCCTACATCCCCTATCTGGAATAGAACTACTGATTTGCTTTGGCTTTAGCGCCCTAGTGTTTGTCTGGTTAGAGATGGAGAAACTGGTGATTAACCGTATCCGCCGAAAAGTTCACTAAGTCCAGGGAACTATCAAGTTATTGGGAGGCTAAGACCAAATTAGAGCAACCTTTAAAGCTCTGGGCCTAGGATAGGTGACAAATGGTTTAGCCTCCTTGCTTTGAGGCGCTGGCGTCTATGGCTGTCGCCCATCTATCTCCATATTTATATTTAACTGCGCTATGCGATCTAAATTCTCCTATGAAATTAAAACCCTGTTAGAGCGCCTGGCTGAGCAACCCCTCACCCTGGCCGATATCCTGACCGAAACCTCAGAACGGGGCTTTAGTCTGGTGATTGGGCTGTTGGTGTTGCCCTTCTTGTTTCCCATGCCGCCGGGGTTTACTACGATCTTGGGCTCGGCCTGTTTGCTGCTGTCGTTGCAAATGATGATCGGGCGGCGTACCCCCTGGCTACCCCGGCGGGTGGCCGAGTTTAAGTTTCCTACGGTGCTGACGATGCAGGTGCTCAGCAACCTGAAGCGAGTCACCCGCCTGACTGAGCGCTTTGTCCGTCCTCGCCTGAGCACCGTGACCGAGAGCCCTTACATCTGGCAGATCAATGGGGCCATCCTGGCCTGGCTGACGTTGCTGCTGATGAGCCCAATTCCTATGACCAACCCAGTGCCTACCATCGGCATTTTGCTAGTAGCCATTGCTACCCTAGAAGCCGACGGGCTGATGATGTGCCTGGGTTATGGCTTTGCCGCCCTAACCACCGCCCTGTTTGGGTTAATTGGCTATGCCCTCTGGCGCTCCCCAGAGGTGATTCAAAACTGGTTGCACTAGAGGCTCAATAGGGCTCAGCGAGCTTTCAGCACCCGCCCAAAGTTAGAGGCCACAATGCGGGGCTGACCGTCGATGGTTTGCACCGTAAACGTGCGTTCCTCCCGCTGAGTTGCCATCGGGGTGAGACGTAGG
>JAAUUR010000049.1 GCA_012031045.1 Leptolyngbyaceae cyanobacterium SM2_5_2 | reverse complement strand
ATACCGATGAACACATCGCCCGGACGACAGGCATGGGAATTGGTGCACAGCCCCTTGACTTCACCACCGGCCTGATCGGCAGGCAGGGTAAAGCCTGAATCGATAGAACCCATGGGCAATGCCTCAAGCAGTTGATCCAACCTCATGTCAGCCATTCCTTAACGGATTAAAGTTGGCCCTATTTTGCCTTATTCTGGCCCAAATAATTCTGTATCAATTGCTCCACCCTGGCCTGGGAGGCCCGAGGCGATAGGCGGGGCAGCGCGATTTCTTTAACCTGGCCTGGGGTTTCGACCACCTGACAAAGAACCGGAATTTCATACTGATAGCGCTGAAACCAGTCATCGCGGTGGGTAATGTCTCGCACCTCTAGCTCAAAGGGCAGGTGGGCGGCGGCGGCCAGCTTTTCCTCCAGCCCCTCGCAGAGATGACAACCCGGCTTACTGTACAACACAAACTTCATCCCATGGTTCTCCAGGCTAGAGCCGATCTTCTAAAACCCCAAAACTACTGGTTTCCTGGCCAGCCTCCGCCGCCGGAAACTTAAACCCTGAAACCGAGCAGGCCTGAACCCGCTCTGGCCGAGCCGAATAGCGGCACAGGTGCTCAATAAAGTGAAACACAACCTTAGGATCAGACCATTCCATCTCGGCCCTTTGCTTCAAAATAACCAGCGCTTCTTTGTCGCTCAGGGAACTCCGCCACCCCTTCCGCTGGCGGCACGAAACCCAGGTATTGAGCACCTGAAAAACCCTCGCCAATGGGTCGGGGGGAATGGCGCGCAGGTGGTATTGTTCCAGAACGTGGGCGACTTCGGTTAGGCCAGAATCTTTGGCCAGGTGGGCACTTTCAGTAAACAAAATTTCTAGCTTTTCAGTGACCTGGCTGTGGTCATTAAACTCTTGTTCAAGATAGCGATCATCCAGATAGATGGCCCCTAAATTTTTGAAGTGAGCCGCTAAAAACAACGTACGTTTATCTTTATCGGACAGGCCCGCAATGGTGCCATAGGCTAAACATAAATCGGCCAGCAATATGGATTCCTCCAGCAGCCACTGTTGCTTTCGTTTTAGTAAGCTTCGCAGCATTTTGATATAGCTGTGAAAACTGGGATAGCTCATTTTGTGTAAATTGTCCCCATAGAACTCCTGCTGGCCTGGCCCAGCGCATGGATAAAGCTCACCTGCAGCCTTCTTTAGGTTTTAACCTAATCAGCCTTAACCCATTAGACTTTAACCGAAACCCCAGGCTGGCCCCTAGCGCCCTTAAGTCAAACCCCTTGCACCCCAGCTCAGACCGCCTGAACCCTGATCATGACTTTAAAGCAACTCTTATTTTACAGGAAACCGCAAAAGGCCCAGCAGAGAAAGGATTAGCCTGGACTGGTCTGTAAACGGAGCGGTTCATGGACAAATTAGTCTGAAGTAACAGCTTTCCACCCTACCCTCCAGGAAGCCACGCCAGGAAGCCACGTCTGCGTTACCCCTCCCTTACATGGGTACTTAGCGGAACCTTGCTATCGCGGGGTAACTAGAAGCCCAAGGATGAGGACTAACCCGGCGGCAGAACCAGGTTAAGGGAGCTCAGCCAGTCCGCCAGGCCATTTAAAATTAGCTGGACGCCAATGGCCATGACAAATAGCCCCAGTAACCTGCTCATAGCTTGAATACCGCTGGCCCCCAGCACTTTAAGCAATAGGCTAGAAGATCGCAGGGCCAGGAAAATGACACCTCCCACCAAGACAATGCCAGAGGCCGTCGCCAGCAAATTCATCCCCGTGAGGATAGAAAAATCATGGCCCGCCTGGGCCGCCAGGCCAAGCACTACAGCAATGGCCCCCGGCCCCGCCAGCAGGGGGATCGTCATGGGCATAAAGGTAATATCTTTATGCTCCCCCAGGCGCTGACGGCCTCCTGGTTGTCGAGGTCGTTGAGCTTAGGATCAGAATTCATCGCTCGCCAGGCCGCGTGGAAAACCACAATACCGCCAGCAATGCGAACCACCGCTAGGGATACCCCAAAGAACCGCAAAATACTACCCCCCACCAGCAGCGCGGCGATGAGCAATAGCACCACATTACGAGCAATGCATAAGGCGTAGCGATGGCGTACAGAGCTGGGTACACCCGCCGTTAGCACCAAAAAAACGGGCACCCCGCCAATTGGGTCTACCACCGGAAATAAAGCGGCTACGCTGGCCACCATGAAGTCAAAAAACAGTTGCACTAGATTGAGTGCCTTGCTAAAGCTATGGGCTCAGTTGTAGCCCATTTAGGTATAGTCCATTTTAAGATCAGCGGCTGCTCCAGGCGAACTACTTCCAGGCTTTATTTTCAAGATCCCTCACCTGGCGCTCCAGGCGATCCAGCCGTCCCCGCAGTTCATCCATTTCTGCCTGGCGGGGTACCCCCAGGTCTTGCAGCGTATTGCGAAACAGTCGCTGAAACTGCTCTTCTAAGGCACCATTACTGGTGTTGAACTGGGTCATGAAGTCATCCACAAAGCTACGGGCCTGGTCGGGGTTAAACTTGCCCTCCTGTACCCACTCTTCTGTCACCTGCTTCAGCCGCTCAGCCACTAGGGACGTGGTGCCCACACCAATCATGAGCAACTGCCGCAAAAAATTATTGGTATCCATACACTAAAGATCTCCTGAAGGGAAGGGGAATGAAGCTGAGCATTAGGCAAGGGTAGGGGCCGAGCGCTGCGGTTGTAAGGTGGCCAAACCTCGTTGGCCTACCGCTCTATTCTGTCAGAAATTATCAAATTCCCCAGGTATTGAAAGCCGTACTGAATTACCGGGCTCCAATGGCTTTGAGCCAAGCCAGGGGCAGGCATAGCGATTGAACGTTCGATTCTGCCAGAGGGGTTTACCTTGTAGCGCCAACGGAGAGCGCCAACGGAAACGCTGTAGCATAGATGTAGGAGTTTTGTCTGCCGCCGCCTTTGAACTGTTAGAACGCTAACTATGCTTACCTTTGCCACCGCTAGTGATCGCGCCCAGGCCAACCAGCTCATGCAACCCTGCCTGATCCGCGTGATCGACAACCTCCGTAAGCATATCGAAACCCTAGACTGGCGTAGCGAATACGTCGAACATTTACAATGGCCCAGTCATGCTACGGCGGCTCAGCAACAGCAATTTGCTGACCTGACGGCGGCCCTCCACCAGGCCACCCCAGAGCAAGCCCTACGCCTAGAAGAAGCTCTCAATCAACTGCCTGCCCCCACTCCCACCTACGAACTCCGCCTGACTCGTCACTCTCAAACGGCCTCCCTGGATGTTTGGGAATTGTGTTTTCAGGTCTGTTTTAAAGACTACACTCCCCACCAGCCTGTCTCCGTGATGGTACTCTGCTCGACGCCAGCGGCGATGTTGACTGGATTACCCTCGACGAGAAAGCCAGGGCGCTAGTGGATGAGTCACTGAGCCAAGCCATCCGCACAGACAGTGAGCAGGATGATGGCCACGGGGCAGGACTGTGACCATAAACCCTCGCCACCCCTCGCCACTCCCCATCCCATCACTCTGCTCCCCTTACCCCATGCTCGACCTCCACAACCACACCACTTACTCCGATGGCACGCTATCACCCCAGGCTCTGGTGAAGGCGGCGATTCAGGCGGGCATTAAAGCCTTGGGCATTACCGATCACGACACCCTGGCCGGTTGGGATGAGGCCATTGCCGCAGCGGGTACGGATTTGGAGATTGTGCCAGGGGTCGAGTTGAGCACTACGGAAAATGGACGATCGCTCCACATCCTGGGCTTTTATCCCAACCGGGTGGCCCTGGAACCCACCCTGATGGAGCGCATAGAGGGCCGACGACGACGGGCGCAAGCCATGGTAGAAAAGCTGGCCGAACTGGGTGTTCCGATCGAGTTACCCAACCTGGCCGGCCCCATGGCTCCAGGCCGCCCTCACCTGGCGGCGGCCCTGGTCAAGGCCGGCCATGCTACCTCCGGCCGAGAAGCCTTTGACCGCTGGCTGGGAGACAATGGCCCCGCCTACGTGCAGTACGAAAAATTTACCGCTGCCGAGGGCATTCAGCTATTGCGAGACTGTGGTGCCGTGCCAGTGTGGGCGCATCCCTACCTGTTTCGGGGCGGCACCGTAGAAACTCTGTTACCCCAGTTGGTCAAAGCGGGGTTGCTGGGGGTAGAGGTTTACCACCCCAACCACAGCCCCAGCCAGGTGCGCTGGCTGGTAGACTACTGCCACGAGCACAGGCTAGTGATGACTGGCGGTAGCGACTACCACGGCCCCAGCCCAGAGGGTAAAGGTAGCAGTTCCAGCGACCTCAACCAATTCCACCTGCCGTTGACCTTATTGCCGCCCCTGAAGCGGTTGGCCACTTAATTCTCTCGGTATCTCTCGGTAAAGGCTATGATGCTGCCATCCAGCCTACTGCGACCCCTCTGTTATAGCCTATGCCCACTCAAGTTGCGCTGATTGCCCACGATGGCAAAAAGATGACATAGTGGCCTTTGGTGAGCGCTTCAAAGGCCTTTTGTCCCGCTATCACCTGATTGCGACCGGCACTACCGGAGAACGCCTGCAACAGCAGGTGGGGCTAGAGGTCGAGCGGTTGCTATCTGGCCCGCTTGGAGGCGATGCACAAATTGCCGCCAGGGTGGCGGTGGGTGAAGTGGCTGCGGTGATTTTCCTGATCGATCCCCTCTATGCCCAGCCCCACGAGCCGGATATTCAGGCGCTACTGCGCGTGTGCGAGGTGCACAACGTGCCCCTGGCCACCAATGTGGCGACGGCTGAAGCGGTAGTAAAACACCTGGGCAAATCCAGGATCGGCCACCTGATTTTTAATCCGGTGGCTGGGCAGGGCAATCCCGATAATGATCTCGCCTTAATTCGGCGGTTGTTAGAGCCCCAGGTCAATATCGACGTTATTTTTACCGATCCAGAGATTAGCCCGGCTGACCAGGTTCGAGCGGTGCTGGCCAAGGGCACCGATTTGATCATCGCTTCCGGTGGCGATGGCACGATTTCGGAAGTTGCTGGGGTCGTCCTTGGTACCAACACGCCCCTGGGGGTGATCCCCCGTGGCACCGCCAACGCCTTTGCCATGGCGCTGGGCATTCCAACCACAATTCAAGGCGCTTGCGGGACGATTCTGGCGGGCAACACCACAGTGGTGGACGTGGCCCATTGCAACGGCAGGGCCATGATTTTGCTGGCGGGCGTAGGCTTTGAAGCTGACTACGTTAACCGAGCCAACCGAGAGCTGAAAAATCGCTTTGGGGCACTGGCCTACATTTTGGCTGGGGTTCAGCAAATTGGCGAAGCTCAAATCTTTGATGCCACCATCGAACTGGAAGGGGCGGAGCATAGCCAGGGCGGCATCTTGAGGGGAACCTTAACCTCCTCGGCTATTACTATCGCCAATGCCGCACCGCCCACCTCGGTGTTAGCCCAGGGCTTTGGGGATGTGGATTACCAAGACGGCCTGCTGGACATTACCATCAGCACTGTGAAAACCCGTATGCAGGCCATTACAGCCCTGACCAGCCTGTTTACCTCGGCTTTGGTCAATAGCCCGACCAATCGAGAAGACATCCTCTGCCTGCGTGCCTCTCGGGTCAAAATCACCACGGATTCTCCCCGTCATGTAGTAGTAGACGGGGAAATTATCGGCACCACTCCCGTAGAAGTTGAGTGCGTTCCCAAAGCCTTAACCGTCTTTACCCCAATGGCGCGGGAGCAGAATTGGTGGTTAAATGCTTGACCTAGTAGCGGATGTCATCTGGCTAACCGCCGCTTCTCCGTGCGTTATGGCACTGTAGAAGTCAAATGTTAGGCCACTGTTATGGATATTACTGACTCTACTAAAGCGCTAATTCAAGCTGTTCGGCCCCTTAAGCTCAAATATACCGACCTGGTTTCCCAGGCGTTTATTGACTTCTATTGCCAGTGTCACCAGGGTATGGACTACCTACTGCCGTCGGGGTTAGAGAAACCATTCAGTTAGTTAATATTCTCCAGTGGTTCTGCCAGTGTGTTGATCAGGGGCATCCGTCTACCCTTGTGCAACTGATGTGGAAGGATGTAGTTGGCCCTACCCTGAGTGCATATCAGGCCGATGAAGCCATTGAAAACGACCTGCTGACTCTCTTCAAACAGGGCGACCTCAAGGTTGGCCTCACCCAGTGGGATCTAGAACGGCGGCCGGATGGGGGCGTTAACCTTACCCTCCGCAACGTGCTGGATGACATTTATCAAATTGAACAGGCCCAACTCACCCCTAAGGGCAGCCAATCTACTAACTGACAAGAATAAGGGACGGATCCAGGTTATCCCATATCCTTAGCATCCAAACCTTAAGCCCTCTCCAGACTATGCCTTGATCCCACCGTCTGATAGACTGAGAAGTTGAGACAGGGAACGCGAAACCCACTAAATATAGGCAGTTTGGAGGATTAATCCCGTGGAAAGTACCCTCGGACTTGAGATTATTGAGGTTGTCGAACAGGCTGCGATCGCCTCGGCCCGCTGGATGGGCAAAGGCGAGAAAAATACGGCTGACCAGGTCGCCGTTGAAGCCATGCGGGAACGCATGAACAGAATCCACATGCGTGGTCGCATTGTGATTGGTGAGGGAGAACGGGACGATGCCCCTATGCTCTACATTGGCGAAGAAGTGGGCATCTGCACTCAACCCGATGCCAAAGCCTACTGCAACCCCGACGAACTGCTGGAAATTGATATTGCCGTAGACCCCTGTGAGGGCACCAACCTGGTGGCCTACGGGCAGAATGGTTCGATGGCGGTGCTGGCCATTTCTGAGAAGGGCGGGTTGTTCGCGGCTCCCGACTTTTACATGAAGAAGCTGGCCGCTCCTCCCCAGGCTAAGGGCCATGTCGATATCAACAAATCGGCTACCGAAAACCTCAAGATCCTGTCTGAATGTTTAGATCGCGCCATCGATGAACTAGTGGTGGTGGTGATGAAGCGAGATCGCCACAACGACCTGATCAAAGAAATCCGCGATGCTGGCGCCCGCGTTAAGCTGATTTCTGATGGTGACGTAGGTGCGGCTCTGGCTTGCGCCTTTTCAGGCACCAACACCCACGCGCTGATGGGCATTGGGGCGGCCCCTGAGGGTGTGATCAGCGCGGCGGCCATGCGCTGCCTGGGGGGCCACTTCCAGGGACAACTAATCTACGATCCTGAGATCGTCAAAACTGGGCTGATTGGGGAAAGCAAAGAAGCTAACGTCGCCCGCCTTACCGATATGGGCATTACTGACCCAGATAAGGTCTACGACAGCCACGAGTTGGCCTCCGGCGAGACAGTGCTATTTGCCGCCACTGGCATTACCTCTGGTGAACTCATGAGCGGTGTTCGCTTCTTCCACGGCGGTGCCCGGACTCAATCGCTGGTGATCTCTAGCCAGTCGAAGACCGCTCGGTTTGTGGACACCATCCACATGTTTGAGCAGCCTAAGACGTTGCAAATTCGCTAGTTGGTCGGGGTGCCATTGCCCCTGACCAACTCCACTCCTCCAGAGATGCGGCCCTCCGCATCTCTATTTTTTGGCCATTCACACTTTTTGATGGACTTTTGTTGAGTTTCCTTGAGTCAGAGCCTATTTGTCTCTAAGTTCAAACATATTGGCTTTTGTGTACGGAGTAACCTTTGGCCCCGTTTGCCTGTAAGGCGCTCTGGCCCCCGTGAGGTTGTCAACCGGCGCCATAAAAATAGTGAAATAATGAAACGCTTGGAGGAAGAATGAACATCGCCGTAATTGGCCTGAGCCATAAGACCGCACCGGTTCAAGTTCGTGAAAAGCTAAGCATTCCATCGGCTCAGACAGGGGACGTGATCGCCCATCTCACCCATTGCCCTCACATCGACGAAGTCTCTATCCTAAGCACCTGTAATCGTCTAGAAATCCATATTGTTACTGAGGAAACCGAGCAGGGTATTCGTGAAGTAACCCAGTTTCTTTCTGAACACAGCGGCCTGCCCCTGGCAGAACTACGCCAGCATTTATTCATCCTCCTGCACCAGGATGCCGTTAACCACCTGATGCGGGTGGCGGCTGGGCTGGATAGCCTGGTGCTGGGAGAAGGGCAAATTTTGGCCCAGGTTAAGCACGCCCATCAACTAGCCCAGCAGCACAAGAGTCTGGGCCGGGTGTTAGATCGCTTGCTGAAGCAGGCGTTGACGGCGGGTAAGCGTGTCCGCAGCGAAACCAGCATTGGCACTGGGGCGGTTTCGATTAGCTCCGCCGCCGTTGAGCTAGCGCGCATGAAAGTCCCCCATTTAAGTAGCTGCCATGTCAGCATCCTGGGGGCGGGTAAAATGGCTCGTTTGCTGGTGCAGCACCTTATTGCTAAAGACTCTTGCACCATTACCATCCTCAACCGCACCATCGACCGGGCCGACGAGTTGGCCAAGCAGTTTGCCGAAGCCAACATTCGCACTGGCACCCTCGATGCCATGCTAGAAACGGTACAGGCGTGCGATGTGGTGTTTACCTGCACCTCGGCCACCGAACCGCTGCTCAACCGTGAAAACCTGGAGCCCATTCTAGACGCCAGCCGCACCCTGATGCTGTTTGACATCTCTGTGCCCCTCAACGTTCACGCCAATGTCAACGAGTTAGCCAACGTTCATGCCTTCAACGTGGATGACCTTAAAGCCGTCGTGGCCCAAAACCAGGCCAGCCGCCGCCGCATGGCGATGGAAGCCCAAGTGCTGTTAGACCGAAGAGGTGGAAACCTTTATGGACTGGTGGCGCTCCCTGGATACCGTCAGCACCATCAGCAGCCTGCGCAACAAGGTCGAATCGATCCGTGAGCAGGAACTGGAAAAAGCGCTCTCTCGCCTGGGCAGCGAGTTTGCCGAAAAGCATCAGGAAGTCATCGAAGCGCTGACTCGCGGCATCGTTAACAAAATCCTTCACGATCCGATGGTGCAGCTGCGCGCCCAGCGGGATATTGAAGCCCGTAAGCGAGCCATGCAAACCCTGACCATAGCCTCTTCGACCTGGAGCCCGCCTCAAACCAGAAATATAGCTGATTGCTATGGTCAGAACCCCGGTTTCTGAATTGCGGTTCTAGCGGCATAACTTAACGGTTTTGCCGAGCAACCGGGGTTCGATATCCATCCCCCATCCACAGCGGTAGGCTCACCTGGGCAGCACACTACTAGGATTCCCTCAAAGTGGGTAGCTTAGAATTGAGTTAATCCAAGTCTTGATTCTCAATGGCCACTACCGCAGACGATGTTTGGCGCTTATTGGGCGAACTCGCTGAAGCCCAGAAGGAAACCGAGCGCATCATTAGAGAGCAAGCTCAGGAAAGCCAGCGCCGCTTTGAAGAGAGCCAGCGCCGCTCTGAAGAAAGCCAGCGCCGCTTTGAAGAAACTGAACGTTTGCTCAAGGAACAGTCCCAGGAAACCGAGCGCTGGCTGAGGGAGCAATCCCAGGAGACCGATCGCAAGATTCAGGCCGCCGTAGAAGAGAACAAGCGCGTCAATCGCCAGGTCAGCCAGCAGTTAGGAGAATTGGGCGGTAAGTGGGGGCTATTTGTTGAAAATCTGGTGGCCCTGGCCTGTGAAACGCTGTTTTTAGCGCGGGGCATTCCGGTGCATCAGGTCAGCCAGCGGGTGAGAAAAGCGCCAAAAACGGCGACACCCTGGAAATTGATGTGCTGGTGCTGAACCAGGTGCATGTGCTGGCGGTGGAGGTCAAAAGCACTCTGGGCGTGGAGGATGTCAAACCTTTTGTGGAAACCCTGGGGCGGTTTCGAGAATTTTTCCCGGAATATGGGCAGCGACGGCTATATGGTGCCGTGGCGGGTATCAGCATTGATGCCAGGGCCGACCCCTACGCCTATCGCCAGGGGCTGTTTGTGCTGGCCCAGTCTGGAGAAACGGTGATAATTCTCAACGATGCCCAGTTTCAGCCCAGGGCTTGGTAGTGATGACTCTACTTTCCAAACCAACAACCGATCAGCGCATGGTTTACCCCAACCGCAGTTGGGGAGCAGTTTAAGCTCATCCAAAAAGGCTTAGACGGCTGCCCTGGAGTACGAATGTTTTACTACGATGGCACGATTGAAATTTTAATGCCTGGTCAAGAGCACGAGTTCTTTAAGTCGATCATCGCTTTTCTCCTAGAAATCTACTTTGTGGAGCAGGGGATTGAATTTTATCCCACTGGGTCGATGGATCAGGAGCGGGAAGGCCAAGCCTTTGCCCAGGCCGATGAGTCCTACTGCATGGGTGGCGTGAAGCCGATTCCTGACCTATCGATTGAAGTCATCTTCACCAGCGGCAACACCACTAAGCTAAACCGCTATCGCGCGCTGGGCGTGCCGGAAGTCTGGTTTTGGGAAGATGGTTTGCTGAGTTTCTACCATTTAGACCGCAATGGCTATCGTCGAGTCTACCGCAGTGAAATTCCCGAACTGGCCAATTTAGATATACCTCTGCTTTGCCGCTGTGTATTAATGGCCGAAACCTCTCGCCTTGAAGCCGCCAGGGTTTTTCGGCAGGGCGTCCACCAATCGAGCCAGGCGGTGTAAGATACCAAGCATCGTGAAGCGTAGATGAACCTGCTATGACGAGTCCCTTTCGTGTCGTGTGGCTGGCCCGGTGGGGTCAGGTAAAACGGCTCTGGTCGATAGTTTGTGCAAGGCGATGCGCGATCGCTACTCCATTGCCGTAGTGACCAACGATATCTATACCCAGGAAGATGCTCAGTTTCTAGTGCGCAGTCAGGCTCTCAGCCCAGAGCGCATTGTTGGGGTAGAAACCGGCGGCTGCCCCCACACCGCCATCCGCGAAGACGCCTCAATGAATTTAGTCGCCATTGAAGAGTTGGAAGCCCGGTTTAATCCGCTGGATCTGGTGTTTGTGGAGAGCGGTGGCGATAACCTAGCCTCCACCTTTAGCCCCGAACTAGTGGATTTAACCCTTTACGTTATCGACGTAGCGGCGGGCGACAAAATCCCCCGCAAGGGCGGCCCGGCATCACCAAATCAGATTTTTTGGTGATTAACAAAATTGACCTGGCCCCCATGGTGGGCGCCAGCCTGGAGGTGATGGATCGCGATGCGCGCAAAATGCGAGGCGATCGCCCCTTTGGCTTTACTAATCTTAAAACCAAAGAGGGTTTAGCCGATATTATCCGCTTTATCCAAGAGCACGCGGTGCTGGATCCCACAGCGGTTCCTTCTCGATAGGCTGTAACCGAGTATGATTCGCCCTGGAACTGGTAAGTGTAATGACTAGAACCTTTGTTGGAACGGTAAAAGCTCTCTGGCGCTACCCGGTAAAATCCATGCGGGGCGAGCAGATCGCTACATCAACATTGACGCAGCGGGGCTTCTTTGGCGATCGCGCCTACGCCCTGTGGGATGAACAAACTCAAAAAGTAGCCAGCGCCAAAAATCCTAAGAAATGGGCGCAATTGCTAGGTTATCAAGCCAGACTCCTCAACTCTACGGCTAATGGAGAGACTTCGCCAGAGGTCGAAATTTCTCTGCCAGATGGCCAATCCACCAACAGCAGCAGCACTGAGGTCAATACGCTACTCTCAACGGTGCTAGGGCGTCCGGTGCGGCTAATCTCCGCTGTGCCCGATCAAGCCAGCATCGAGCATTACTGGCCAGAGGTAGAAGGCACCAAGTACCAAGACACGATCACTCAAATTGTCATGCCTACGGGCACCTTCTTCGACGCCTGCCACGTTCATGCCATTTCCACAGCTACGCTGGCTCGACTTAAGGAACTTAGCCCCGCCAGCACCTTTGATGTCCGTCGCTTTCGGCCTAATTTAGTGATTCAGCCCGTTGGAGATAGGTTCGGTTTTGTTGAGGATGCCTGGGTTAACCACACTCTGGCCATTGGGGAAACGGCCCGCCTTGACGCGTTTACCGGTTGCCCTCGGTGTGTAATGACGACCTTACCCCAGTCTGAGCTGCCGGCTGATTTAGATATTCTACGTACCACAGCCCAGCATAACCAGGTCATTGCTGGCATTAGAGCCACTGTCCTCCAGGGTGGTTTGATTCGGCAGGGTGACCCCATCTGGATTGAGAAGCCTCCTGTCTAGTCGATTGTCATGGTAGCTTCTACTGGCCGCCACCTCCGTAAGACTAGCGGGCCTATGCTAAGCTGTTGCTGACTTGTTGAACTTGTATAAGCATTGTTACAACAAAGCCTGGAAATTTTGTGTCCTGCGCTACATTTGCTTCCACTCACTACCCCTAATATCCACTCTGAAGGTTTAGTGCATTCTCAATTCAGCAATTTTTCTCATTTCGTTGAGTCAGGAGCAAGGTTGAATGGTAACTCGGTTTAATCGACGTAAGTTTTTGGTGTACGGGTCTGCCACCCTGGGCACCTCTATGCTGCTCAAAGCCTGTGGCGGCGGTACTACCACAACTGACACGGGTGCCGCCGATGGCGGTACTGACACCGCTGCAGGTGGTGGCGGCGGAGACACGGTTAAAGTGGGCATTCTCCACTCTCTGAGCGGCACCATGGCCATTAGCGAAACCACCGTGGTTGACGCTGAACAGCTTGCTATCAAAGAAATCAACGCGGCTGGCGGCGTACTGGGCAAGCAAATTGAAGCCATCGTAGAGGATGGTGCCTCTGATTGGCCCACCTTTGCGGAAAAAGCTGAGAAACTCATCGACCAAGATCAGGTCGCTGTTGTCTTCGGTTGCTGGACTTCGGCTAGCCGCAAGGCCGTGCTGCCGGTGTTTGAGTCGAAGGATCATATGCTGTGGTACCCATTGCAGTACGAGGGTCAAGAATGTTCTAAGAATGTGTTTTACAGCGGGGCAACCCCTAACCAGCAGATTGAGCCTGCCGTAGATTGGTTGCTAGAGAACAAGGGCAAAGACTTCTTCCTGGTTGGGTCTGATTATGTGTTTCCCCGCACGGCCAACACTATTATTAAAGAGCAGCTTAAGGCCAGAGGTGCCAACATGGTCGGCGAGGACTATCTTCCTCTGGGTAACACCGAAGTAACTCCGATTATTACCAAAATTAAGGCTGCCTTGCCCAGCGGCGGTGTTATTTTCAACACCCTTAACGGTGACAGCAACGTGGCTTTCTTTAAGCAATTGCAGGGTGCTGGTATGGGGCCAGATCAGTACCCCGTGATGTCGGTGAGTATTGCTGAGGAAGAAGTTCGGCAGATTGGCAGTGAGTTTCTAGTCGGTCACTTGGCCGCATGGAATTACTTTATGACAGTGGAAACCCCAGAGAATGAGAAGTGGGTGGCCGACTTTAAGGCTGAATTTGGTGACGATCGCGTTACAAATGACCCGATGGAAGCGGCCTACATCATGGTTTACCTGTGGAAGCAAGCCGTGGAAGCAGCAGGCACCTTCGACATTCCAGAGGTTAGAACTGCTACTTACGGTCAAGAGCTAGCTGCCCCTGAAGGCCCTGTTAAGGTCAATACTAACCACCACTTGTCTAAGACAGTGCGGCTAGGCGAAGTTCGAGATGATGGCATGTTTGAAATCATCTGGGAAACGGATGGCACACTTGACCCACAGCCCTGGAACCAGTTTGTGCCTGAAACAAAGGGCTTTTCCTGCGACTGGTCTGACCCAGCCAAGGGTGGCAAATTCCAGGTCTAAATTCGCTACCTTAAGGTAGAACATCGGATGAGCCTGGGCTAGCACTGGGCCCATCTTTGTGCGTTTTAGGGCCGTAGACAGTCAGCCCGATGCTCTCCATAGTAGGAGAGTTGCAGGGCGAAGAAAGTCAAATTAGCTACAGCAATAGAACCAGATTGTACGGATTCATCATTACAATGACCAAGCTGGCTTAGCCTTTTGCCGCTCTTAGCTTGGGACGCTGGTTGGCTTCCCTGGTCTCGTGGGCTTTCCTGGCCTCAGGTTACTTATTTACCCAAGCGCCACAAATGCTGCCCTCACCAGCCAACAAAATGTTAACAGTGAACATTTATGGGGTTGGGCTAACCCTAGTATTACCTCTAAGCTTAGGTTTTAAGGTGGTTTCACTCCATCAGGGCACTTTGTAGGCTTTGGCAAGTTGTTCTTAACTCGGTAAAGATTGTGCTGGAAGGCTTGATAGGTGGCCTATTCAACGGCATTAGCATTGGTGCAGTGCTGTTGATTGTGGCCTTAGGGTTGGCCATTGTATTTGGCTTAATGGGGGTCATTAATTTGGCCCACGGCGAATTAATGATGTTTGGGGCTTACACCACCTTTGTGGTGCAGAATGTTGCCAAAGAAATGGGCGGCATTGCGCCTGAACTCTATATTTTTGCGGCACTACCGCTGGCGTTTTTGGTGGCGGCTTTACTGGGGCTGCTGCTAGAGCGCAGCGTCATTCGCTATCTTTACGGTCGGCCTCTGGAAACGCTTTTAGCAACCTGGGGGGTTAGCTTAATTCTGCGCCAGTTCATCCGCAGCATCAACTGGCCCATGTTCATTGCCCTGGTAATTTTCGGGCTGCTGTTCTTCGTCGGTCGCTGGGTGCTGACCCGCTATACCGATTGGGAGCGGATCAGTCAGTGGGCTAACCCAACCTTTTTGGCTCTTTCCTCTGCCATTGCCCTTCTGGTTGGGTTTATTGTGCAAAGCTCTGGCAGCAACCAGTTTGTTCGGCCATGGTTCGGGGCTCAAAATGTGGACGTGACGCCCCCAAGTTGGCTACGGGGCGGCCTTTCTCTGGGTAATACCCTACAGTTTCCCTACGCTCGGCTGTTTATCATTGCCCTTACTATTCTCTGCGTAGCCGCCATCTACTGGTTCCTCAACGGCACGGCCTGGGGTCTGCGGATTCGCTCGGTAACTCAAAACCGGGGCATGAGTGCTTGCCTGGGCATTCCCACGGAGCGGGTCGACGCCCTCACCTTTGCCCTAGGTTCTGGGCTAGCCGGTATAGCGGGATTTGCCGTCACCCTGTTGGGTTCCGTTGGCCCGTAATCTGGGGGCGAACTACATCGTAGATGCCTTCATGGTGGTGGTGGTGGGGTGGGGTTGGTAAGCTGGTGGGCAGTATTGTTGCTGCGCTGATTATTGGCATTGCCGTTTATATCATTGGTTCTGGCACTCTAGCGCTGATGCTTCCCGCCACGCCAGCTCTCCAACCGTTGATTGATTTCTTTACCTTCTTTGCCACGACCAGCATGGCCAAAGTGATGGTGTTTGCGTTGATTATTGCCTTTTTGCAGGTGAGGCCCGCCGGGCTATTCCCTCAAAAGGGCCGTTCAGTAGAGGTATAGCGCTATGGCAACGGATATTGCAGTTCAACCCCGCCGCGCGGTTCAAGCCAGCCAGAAGCGCAAACTAGTGATTGAGGCGATCGCCGTCCTGGCCATTGCTCTGTTCCTGCTGGTGGTGATGCCGATGCTGCTGTCGGACTTTCGCATCAACCTGCTGGGGCGGTTCCTGGCGCTAGCCATCGTAGCCCTGGGTATCGACCTGATTTGGGGCTTCACCGGTCTACTCAGCCTGGGCCACGGCATTTTCTTTGCGTTGGGCGGCTATGCCTTTGCCATGTATCTGGAGTTAAATACCCTGGGTGAAGGCCAACTGCCAGAGTTCTTTGGCCTCTACGGGGTGACGGAACTGCCCTGGTTTTGGCAGCCTTTTTATTCCTTTCCCTTTACCCTGGTCGCGATCTTTCTAATTCCGGCGATTGTGGCCGGTTTGCTGGGCTACCTGGTCTTCCGCAACCGCATTCGCGGCGTTTACTTCTCGATTTTGACCCAGGCGGCCCTGGTGGTGTTCTTTAACTTCTTCAATGGTCAGCAAAAGTTGATCAATGGCACCAACGGGCTGAAGACCTCAACCTCGGTATTTATGGGGCAGGAGGTGGGGACGCCGGGTATGCGGACGTTCTTCTACGTCACCACTATTGTGCTGCTGGTGCTCACCTACATTCTATGTCGCTGGCTGACGAGTGGGCGCTTTGGCCGCATGCTGGTGGCCATCCGCGATGACGAAAACCGGGTGCGGTTTTCGGGCTATAACCCTACCGCCTTTAAGGTGCTGGTGTTTGCCGTGTCTGGGGCGATCGCGGGCATCTCGGGCGCGCTGTACACGGTGCAGTCCGGCATTATCTCTCCCCAGGCCATGGATATTGCCTTCTCCATCGAGATGGTGATCTGGGTTGCGGTGGGCGGACGGGCCACCCTGGTGGGAGCCATTCTGGGGGCTGTGCTGGTGAACATGGCCCGCAGCCTGCTCAGCGAACGCTTCCCAGATGTCTGGCTGTTTTTCCAGGGGGCACTGTTTTTGATTGTGGTAACGGCCCTACCGGATGGCATCATCGGCTGGTGTCGTCGCCAATTTGGCCCCGCCGTTAGCTCTGCCCTGGGCCTAGCGCCTACCGATGTCCCCTACGCCACCGGCCTAGGGGAGGTTGAAGCCATGGCCGAAACCCCGGAATTTGCCGAAAAGTAGGGTGCATTTGCGCCAGCAATGCACCATCCGACACCGATAGTGAAACCATCCGCATTACACGGTTCCAATGGTGGGCAATGCCCACCCTACTGGGACAAAGAAGGAGAGCCAATCCCTGTGAGCACAAAAGTCTTAGACATTCAAAACGTTACCGTCAGCTTTGATGGCTTCAAAGCCCTCAACAACCTCAACTTCAGCATGGATGAGGGGGAACTGCGGGTAATCATTGGCCCTAACGGTGCCGGTAAAACTACCTTTTTGGATGTCATTACCGGTAAGGTTAAGCCCACCGAAGGCGTGGCTTACTTTAAGGGTGAAGACCTGCGCAAACACAAAGAGCACCAAATTGCCCGCCTGGGGGTGGGGCGCAAATTCCAAACTCCGCGGGTATACCTCAACCTCACCCCCCGCGAAAATCTGGATTTGTCGTGCAACCACCAGAAAAACGCCTTTTCGACGCTTTTCAAACAGCCATCAACCGCTGAAAAGCGCACCGTCAACAGCCTGCTGGAAACCATTGGCCTCGACTATAAAGCCGATGTGCCTGCGGCGCTGCTTTCCCACGGCGAAAAACAGTGGCTCGAAATTGGCATGCTGGTGGCCCAATCCCCTGATTTGCTGCTGGTAGATGAGCCCGTCGCTGGTCTTACCGACGAAGAGACCGAACAGACGGGCAACTTGCTCATGTCTCTGGCCGAAAGCCACTCCATCGTGGTGATTGAGCACGATATGGAGTTTGTCCGCCAGATTGCCCGCCAGGTGACCGTGCTGCACCAGGGCACCGTACTCTGTGAAGGCACAATGGACGAGGTGCAAAACGATCCCCGCGTCATTGAAGTCTACCTGGGACAAAGAAACCCACCTGACGGCTGACCAAATGCTGCTGCTCCGCATCGCCGCCACCATGGCCTGGGCCGATGACAACGTCGCCCCCATCCAGCAAGAGGTGATTCTCGACCGCCTCAGCCAGAAATTTGCCCACGACCCCACTCAGCAGGCCGATGTGCGCAGCGACCTGAAAACTCTCATGGCTAGGGCCATTCTCCTAGAAGATCTGGTGCCCCAGCTCACGACCACGGCCCTAAAAGAGCAGGCCCTGATGCTTAGCTACGAAGTCATTAGTTCTAACCAAATCAACGAAACTGAAGCCGTCGTCTACCAAAAGCTGCTCAACCTGCTTAACTTACCCCCGAAACCGTC
>JAAUUR010000523.1 GCA_012031045.1 Leptolyngbyaceae cyanobacterium SM2_5_2 | reverse complement strand
CCCACAGCCTCAAACCTGCACCGCTGGCCGAGGCGGTAGAAGGAGCATGACGGTGGCTCATTCCGCCCTCTAGTAGGGGCAACCGAACCTCCTAGGCGAGAAATCGCCGCTTGTGGATTTGGCCATCCCCAACAAAAATTGGCCTTAGAAAACCCTTTAACCGAACTACTACTGCACCGCCATGACGACAATTCTGGAACAGGGCAACATCACAATCCACACCGAGAATATTTTTCCGATTATTAAAAAGGCGCTCTACTCAGAGCACGAGATTTTTCTGCGAGAGCTGGTTTCTAACGCCGTCGATGCGATTAAGAAGCTCTCGATGGTGTCAAGGTCGGGGGAATATACTGGCGATATCAGCAACCCCGAAATTGAAATCAAGCTGGATAAGGACAAAAAAACCCTCAGCGTGTCTGACACTGGCATTGGCATGACGGCAGACGAGGTGAAGAAATACATCAACCAGGTGGCCTTCTCCAGTGCTGAAGAGTTCATCACCAAATACAAAGACAGTGCCGCCAGCGACCCGATCATCGGCCACTTTGGGCTGGGCTTCTACTCGTCCTTTATGATCGCCAAGACGGTGGAAATCGACACTCTCTCCTACCAGGAGGGGGCCGAGGCCGTTCACTGGAGCTGCGATGGCACCACGGAATTTTCCCTCAGCCCTTCGGAGCGCACCACCGTGGGCACCACCATCATCCTGCACCTGATGGATGACGAAGAGGAGTATCTGGAACCGGCCCGGATTCGGCAGTTGATTAAAACCTACTGCGACTTCATGCCGGTGCCCATCAAGCTGGCGGGCGAAGTTGTCAATAAGCACGAAGCGCCGTGGAAACAGTCTCCCAGCAGCCTCACGGACGAAGACTACCTGGAGTTCTACCGCTACCTCTACCCCTTCCAGGAAGATCCGCTGTTGTGGATTCACCTCAACACCGACTACCCCTTTGTGGTCAACGGCATTCTCTACTTCCCCAAGCTCAAGCCGGATATCGACATCACCAAGAGCAGCATCAAGCTCTACTGCAACCAGGTGTTTGTCACCGACAACTGTGAGGAGGTGGTGCCTCGCTTTTTGCTGCCCCTGCGCGGCGTGATTGACAGCACCGATATCCCCCTGAATGTGAGCCGTAGCTTTTTGCAGGGCGATCGCACCGTGCGCAAAATTGCCGAATACATCGCCAAAAAAGTCGGCGACAGCCTCAAAGCTCTCTATCGGGATGATCCCGCCAAGTACATCACCAGTTGGCAAGACCTGGGCAACTTCGTCAAATTCGGCTCCCTCAATGACGAAAAATTCAAAGAGCAGGTCAAAGACATCCTGATCTTCCGCACCACAGCCCAACTGGGCGATGCCACCGAAACCGCCAAGGTCGAGGTACAGACCGAGGAGGGCGATGCTTGGTCTGAGGTCTCTGAAGCGGCTAAGCCCGCCACCGATGCCGATGGCCGTTTCTACACCACCCTGAGTGAATACCTGGAGCGAAACAAGGAAAAGCACGAAAACCGCATCTTCTATGCCACCAACGAAGCCACCCAGGCCACCTACGTAGACCTGTTTAAGGGCCAGGGGCTGGAAGTGCTGTTTATGGATTCCTTCATTGACACCCACTTCATCCCCACCCTGGAACGCGACTACTCGGAGGTGAAGTTCGTCCGGGTCGATGCTGACCTGGATGAAACCCTGCTGGACAAGGAAAAGCAAAGCGAAATCGTTGACCCGGCCACCAACAAAACCCGCGACGACCAGATCAAGGAAATGTTTGAAACGGCACTGAACAAACCCCGCGTCAATGTCAAACCCCAGGCCCTCAAGGGCGAAAACGCCCCCCCCGCCATGGTGCTGCTGCCCGAACAGGCCCGCCGCATGCAGGAAATTAGCGCCCTGATTCAGCAGCAGGAAATGCAGTTCCCCGACGACCACGTGCTGATGGTCAACACGGCCCATCCGCTGATTCAAAACCTGCTGGGCCTCAGCCAGAGCACTATTATTGGGGCCGGTGGCGGCAGTTCTCCCGCTGGCGAACTGGCCACGATGATCTGCAACCAGGTCTACGAAACCGCCCTGATGGCCCAAAAGGGCTTTGACGCCGAGGGCATGAAGACCTACGTGGAGCGGTCGAATACGCTGCTGACAAAGCTGACGGAACGATAGGAGCATAGCAAGATTCCGGGGTTCTTGAAGAACCCCGGAATCTTTTGGCGGAAGAGAGCCTATTTTGAGAACAATTGATCAATCAAAAGATAGTTGCAGATCGCGGTAAACCTTGGTCAAGCAATAGTTTCGTAGTTTGAGGGTAGGTCGATGATGCGATCGCCTAGCAGAGTCGAAGTATAGAGCAAAGCTTGCTGAAGATCGGCGTCTTCAAGTTCGGGGAATTCTTGCTTAGGTGCAGCTCGGTCTGGGTAAAGGGCCAACAGTTCAATCACCCGCCGAACGATTAAATGCAGATCGCGAATATGGGGTTGACCGTTCATGCGGCCCCTAATCCGGAATACGGCCAGAAATTAGTGGATAGTATTCATAGAAGGAAATATCCGCCACCAGCGGGCATGTTCCCTTTTGGCCGCCCCTACCCTTCCCAACCACCCCTATGACAAAAGAACTGGCCCAGTTCAAGCTTGAGGACGGTACCGCCTTTCTGGTAGAAGTCGATCGCCCCCAGCCCACCCGCAATGGCTCTATTCAACGGGTGGCTTCCGTAAACTCAGGGCAGATGGTGTACCAGGCCAGCCAAACCCTGGAACAAGCGCTGGATTCTGTGCAGCCGGTGGTGGCGACGGTGCTATCCAGGATGAAGGCGGGGCTAACCACCCCGGCGGATGAAATTGAAGTCACCTTTGGGCTGAAGCTCGCCGCCGAGGCCGGGGTGGTGTTTGGCTCGGTGGGGGGCGAGGTCACCTTTGAGGTCAAGCTCAAGTGGGCCAAGGAGCAGGCGCAAGCTACCAGTGAGGCCGATGACGTTTGAGGCGAGTAAGGGGGCGATCGCCAAATTCATGTGGCCAGTGCCACCGATATTGCAGGCACTGGGTTTTTGGTGGCCGAGGGCTATCTGCTGACCTGTGCCCAT
>JAAUUR010000048.1 GCA_012031045.1 Leptolyngbyaceae cyanobacterium SM2_5_2 | reverse complement strand
CTGGGCTACCTACAGCCGTGGCGCGGCGGCGGCTAGCTAACCGACCGTGAATTACGGGTTGCACTTGGTGGAGAGCTGGTTGCTTCTGCACCAGGAAACTCCAGGTCTTAACCGGCCTAGGGCAACGTCAAGGCTAAAAATTAGAGATCTCGTAGATTGGGTGGTAGCTTGCTTCTGCTTTGCAGTACACAGTGGAACCTAGCTGTTCAACCTACACAAATTTAGGCTTGACAGTCCCCTAGGTTAATAGCCCCGGTTGTTCTCTAAGGGCTTAATCCAAACGGTCTCGCGCAGCAGCGTTTGATAAAACCGGGGTTGGCGACTGGCCAACTGCTGCCACTCGACCCAGGTGTAGACCAGGGCTTCCACTGGCACTGGAATAGCTAGAAAATTCCAGCTACCGCTGCGCTGGTGAAAGGGCAAATCACTCTCAGTCACAATCATCACTACATCCAAATCGCTGCCCAGGCCTGCCTCGTCGCGGGCGTAGGAGCCAAAGTAGCCGAGAGCTAGCACGGTCACCAACTCTGGTGCAAAATCTGCCACCCACTGGCGTAGGGCACTATCTACCTCGGCCCGGTTAGGCCAGCGCCGCATCCACGAATTCGATGATTGCACTGGCATAGCGAATGGCATCCTGACTTTGCAACGGCCCAAAATGCTCAAAGGGCGAGCCTTCGGGATGACTATCGGGGTAACGGGTGGGGATATAGAAGTTGTCTAGAACTCTAGCCTGCTCAACGAGCAAAACAGACACCGTTATCTCTGATGGTAGTTCAGCCAGCAGTCGCACCACTAGGTGTCCCCAGGCTTCTTGCCCATAGGCCAGGTGTAGGGCTTTAACGGCCTTTTCAGCCGATTGGTGGGCCGCGAAACAGGCCCATTCATGGCGTTCTCCGGCAGCGGAGGCGATCGCCACCTCCCAATCCCGTTTAGCCTGTTTCAGCCAGTCTTTGGAGCGATTAGGCATACCCTAGGGCTAAAGTCTGGCTTTAGTGTATCGAAGACTAAGCTATTTACCCATTTATCCAGTTAGAGACTAGCCATTTGTCCGGGGATGGATTGTAGCGGTGTCTTGCATCCTGAAAGAGTGCGACAGCTCTTTATTTTGTCCAGGAAAATAGCATGACTTCCTCTAGTATTCAGTCCAATTCATTGACCGCCCTTTCTGAGGGTTTGGCCGATGCCGTGGCCGCCGTAGCGCCTTGCCTGGTGGCCGTGAAGGGGCAACGGCGCTTTGCCTACAGTGGCATTCACTGGCAACCGGGCGTGATAGTGACCGCTGACTACGGGTTAGGCCGCGCTAGCCAACTCAGCCTGACCCTACCCGATGGCAATGTGGTGCAGGCGGAGGTGGCGGGCCGCGACAGCGCTCTGGATTTGGCCATCATTCAGCTTGACCGCACCGACCTGCCTCTGCCCCAAACCAGTGATGGCCAGGATCTCAAGGTGGGGCATCTGGTGCTGGCCGTAGGGCAATCCTGGGACTATGGCACCAGTGCCAGCCTGGGGTTGGTGGGCAACTTGGGTGGCCCCTGGCAAACCTCCCAGGGTCGGTCGATTGATCGGCTAATTCGTCCGGATGTTAACCTTTACCCCAACCTGCTGGGAGGGCCATTAATCGACCCGGCGGGGCAAGTGTTGGGGATCAACCTGAATGGGCCGCGCCATCGCGTTGTGACTTTACCGGCTTCTAACCTGGATCGGATCATCAGCACCCTGCTCAATCGGGGTAGCCTGAGTCGGGGCTACCTGGGCCTGGGTTTGCAGCCTGTGGAGTTGCCCAAACCACTTCAGCAAAGTCTGGCTCTAACCAGCGAAGTCGGGCTACTGGTGGTGAGTGTGGATGCCGAAGGGCCAGCGGAACAGGCTGGCGTACTGCTTGGCGATGTTCTGCTGGCCGTCAATGGTCAGGTGGTTGACAATTTGCGGGCGGTCTATGCCCATCTGGAGGCCGATCAGATCGGTCAACCTGTGGGTCTGCACCTGGTGCGGGGTGGAAACCCCCTGGACTTAACCGTAGCCCTGGGAGAAAAGCCCCACGGAGGTAGCCGATGAATGCACAAACCCTTGAGTTAGGTCAGGAATTAGGGGCGATCGCCCACCACCTGCGCCAATCCACCGTGAGGATTCAGGGGCCAACTGGCTCCTCAGGTTCCGGTATGCTGTGGAACGCGCAGGGCTTGATTGTTACCAATGCCCACGTTGTACCCCAGCGCCGCGCCTGGACTACCCTGGCCACTGGTCAACGCTTAGCCGCCCATCGCGTTGGCTATAGCCAAACCCTTGACCTGGCGGCCCTGCAAATTGAGTCGGCCTCAACGATAGCGGCCACCGAGCTTGAGGTAGCTACAGTGTGTCACGCTAAAGACCTCCGGGTCGGGCAGATGGTAATGGCGGTGGGCCATCCCCAGGGCAATCCCGGCGCGGTGGTCCTGGGCATTATCCACGCCAAGCCGCCCATTCCCCGCTGGGTGCAGGCCAATATTCAACTGGCACCAGGCTATTCGGGCGGCCCCTGGCTACCTTGGCAGGCGAGGTAATCGGCATCAATACGCTAATTTCAGGAGGACGGGGCTATGCTGTGCCGAGTGAGCTGGTCAGGCGCTTTTTGGGCTCCCAGGCTGAGCAACCCTATTTAGGGCTGACGTTGCGACCGACCAAGGAAAATTTTTCGCGGGGAACGGTGGCGTGGATTGTAACCCAGGTAGCGCCCGGCAGTCCGGCGGCTGAAGCTGGCCTGGTAGTGGGTGATCGCCTCCTTGGCATAAATGGGCGGCTATTTCGCCAACCCAGCGACCTGAGCGATTGGCTAGATTGTTTGGTACCCGGCCAAACCCTGGCCCTGCGGGTGAGTCAGGGTGGGAGCTTGGTCATTTGCACGCTGACCGTAGGGCAGTTACCGTTGCAGGAGCAGGCCGCATGAAGCGGGTGCTGATCATCAGCCTATCGGCCATTACCCAGGCCGGGTTGGCCGCGCTAATTGCGGAAGCAAGCGACCAATGGGAAGGCGTTAGAACCCGTTTGCCCTTGGCCACCTGGCCAGCCTTCCCCCCTGCCGACTGTGCCCTGGTGAGCTGGCCCCTAGCCGAGGATGAAGTAGCCAGCCTTGACGTTGCCGCTGAAGTTGCTCTGCCTGTGGTGGCATTGCTGGGGCAGGGGGTTGACATTTCTCCCGTGGAACTTTGGCAAGCCGGGCTGACTGGTCTGCTGCCAGAGCAAGCTAGCGGCAGAGAAATCGTAGCCGCCCTGAACGCCGCTGTAGCAGGACTCATAGCCATTCATCCCAGGTTCCTCAGCGACCTGCTGGTGTTGGATGTTGCCCTGCTTCCCCGGCTGCCCTCAGAACAGGCTGTCCTGACTCCACGCGAGGTTGAGGTGCTAACTCTGCTGGCCGATGGCCTCAGCAACAAAGCCATTGCCCAGCAACTGCACCTCTCGGAACACACCATCAAGTATCACATCAGTGCCATCTTCGCTAAATTAAATGTGTCTACCCGTACCGAGGCGGCGATCGTCGGAGCCAAAGCTGGGCTGATTTTGCTCTAGCGCTAGGGATAGGAAACAGAATCCAGAAGCTAGAAGTCAGAATATAGGAGCTAGAGGTCAGAATATAGAATCCAGGAGCTAGAAGTCAGCATACAGAAATTCCGACCCTCCTAACTCCTAACTCCTTCTCCACTCACGATTCCCCGCGTTAAGCCAATACCCTTCTAACCCGGGTTCTACTTCGCCACCACGGAGGTAATAATGACCGTGAGGGTAGCGCTAGCAATCAGGGTAAAGGCCAACTGCACCACCCATTGTATGGCTTTTTGGTAGGTGTCAAACTTGTCGTTGAATTTTTCGTTGTCGGTAGCGAGTTTGTCAAACTCGGTAGCGAGTTTGTCGAGCTTCTGCTCAATGCGGTCGAGCCGGTCGTTATCGCTGGTGGTGGATGTCATGGCTAGTTCTCCTAGTCTACCCAACCTCAGTTCGGGATAAGGAAGGGAGGGACTTTGTAAGCTGATATCAATCAAAGGATTCAGCAGGCCCCCGTATGGATAATCCAGAAGAGCGATTTTGCTATATGGAAGTAAGTCTCGCTTATATGAGCAAAACCCGCCTGTACGGGTTCGTTGAAAGGTAATGATTCAACTCAGACAACTAAACCCAACCGTTACCAAGTATGGGTATTCTTCGTTTTTCTTTCTTTGTTCTTCCTTCTTTTAACTCTGGCGTTGTACATCCAAAGCCGCCAAAATCTGGCGATGCCGATCGCGGCTAATTGGATACCGATAGGCAAACCATAGGCTACCCAATAACAGCAGGGCTGGCAGTGGCCCCATCAGCAGGCGAATGGCCCAGAGGGCTGGGTCGGGCTGCGTGGTGGCCTGGGCGCTATAGCCCGTCCAGCTCAGCAGCTGCCCGGATAGAAACAGCGCCGCCGCCAGGCCCAGCTTTTGCAAAAACACCAGGGCACTAAAGTACAGCCCTTCCCGCCGCCGCCCAGACTGGAGTTCGTCTAGATCAATCACATCGGGCAGCATGGCAAAGGGCATCAGGTAGAGCGTGGCCACGCCAAATCCAGCGATGATGCCGAGGCTGTACATCCAGCCGACCTGGCCAGGGCGAACGGTAATGAGCCCAAACAGCGCCACCATTGCGATCGGTGCGCCCAGAAGAAAGACGGTGCGTTTATCGCTTCGGCGGGCCACCCAGTTCCAGCCTACTAGCATGGCAATGGCTGTACCCTGCACCGCCAGAGCCATCTGGGCAAAGTGGGTTTCGGGTAGGCCCATCCAGGCATCCACAAAGTAAGGCAGCATGGCCGCCGTCACCTGAAGGCTCATCCAGCTACACAGGTAAAGCCCCAGCACCTGGCGAAAGGCAACATTGCCAAAAACGCTGCGAATATCGGCCAGCAATGAAGCCGCTGCCGGAGGGCGTGAGCGGGCGTGAGCTTTTTGGGCTTGCCAGTAGCGTCGGTAGGTACCCGCTACACAGAGCCCAAGCATCACCACTGCCAGGGAGGCCGAGAGGGCTCCCAAAATAAAATACTGGTGCTTAGGGTCAGACACCTGGGCAAAGACGACCTGCGCCATCAGCAAGGCCAGAATAGCCGCGCCAATGCTGAAGGCGGCTTTGGTGCCGATCAGGGTGGTGCGCTCATCGTAGTCGTCCGACAGTTCCGCCGCCAGAGCCGTGTAGGGCAACTGCACCGCCGTAAAGGCTGCAAACGCAAAGAACGAAAGCACCACGTAATAAGCAAAAATGCCCCCCTGAGTGACAAAGGGCGGCACTGTCCAGAGTAGCAGGGCGCAAATAGCCATCGGCACGACCCCACCCAGCATCCAGGGAAAGCGACGACCCAGAGAGGAGACGGTGCGATCGCTGAGCCAGCCAATTAACGGATCGTTGATGGCATCCCACAGCCGCCCGATCAAAATTACGCTGCCTGCCAAGGCCGGGTTGAGCCCCGCTACGGTGGTAAAAAATACAGCACAAAAAAAGCCGACAGGCTGGCAGGCACAGCGGCGGCAAGTTCCCCTACACCGTAGGCCAGCTTAACTGACCAAGACAGGGGCGGCAATTTAGGCAAAGACAGGTTCCCAACTCACAGTGGATTGATTCTAAACCATTGGGTGTAGCCCAGGGCTGACTCGGTAAGCCGCTTTTAGGCCAGAATGGCTGTGGCGTGTTTGTGGCGATGGTATGGGGTACTGGATTAGGCCGCGGTGCTTGGGGTTACTTCTGGTCGCCTTGGCGGTTGGCGTAGGCACGTCCTGTGATCGCGACAGCCAGACTGCTCAATCTCCCACAGAGCCGCTCAACCCCGACCCCAGTGCCAGCCCTGCACCACCGGCCCCGCCGCCACCGCCGGAGGGCGCGTTTCTAGCCCAGCTTTCTCCCCAGCAGGTCAGCCAGCTCAATAGCTTAGGTATTGACGTGGTGGTGCCTGGAGTGGTGCCCTCCTCCTTTACCGTAGCCGAAATGCGCATCGACCAGGGTGAGACCGGCCCCGGCTACTTAATCGTTTACCGCGATGCCGCCGCCCAGTGCTTCGCAGTGGAATTTGCCGCCGAGGGCATTGGCGACCCATCGGCAACCCAAAACCGCCTACCCGTTCAACCACCCCTGTTTGGTGGCCAGAGCTACCACCTCAACTACGGAGAATTTACCGAGCCCACCATGCAGGCTCAGTTCCCTGGCTCCAACCTCTATACCGATTGGCTCAGAGGCCCCTCCGGTGCCTATCGACTAATTGGGGCAGCCTACATTAAGGAGTTGTTTCCGACCCTAGCCAGCTGCACAGACATTCCCCCAGAGATGGCCGTCAGCCTGGTGGAATCTTTTACAGTCCTGACCTCTGAGCCAATGGGCGATGGCGAAAACTTCGGCCTGCCCTAGTACCGGAAGGCAGAAGGCAGAAGGCAGAAAGGAAATCCTTGTTGTATCAAGGCTTTCCAACAGCACAAATAGCAGGTCTTTTTCCGCCGTCGAGTACTAGTCCTCGATGGCAGAAATCTGGCTTCTCCCCTGCCTTCTGACAACTTGGCAACAGCCATTAGACCCAAGCCAAGCCAGACTAAGCCGGTAGGGAAGCCCCCCCTCTCCAGTAGGGTTCCTGCCACTAGAGAGTTCAGTCTGAATGACGCACCATAGAAACTGTAAGGGTTAGAGCACACAACCTGCTTTATACCAAAAACGGAAAAAGCTGTTATCGGGAGGTTAGTTCCTATGATCGTTCGTCGTTATTTAGATCCCATCACTGAAATAAATGCTATCCGTCGCCAAATTAATGAAGTGTTTGGTGATTGGGCCGCTGAAGCCCTGACCAAATCTGACTGGGCTCCGGCTGTGCGCCTGGTTGACCAGGGTAATGATTTTGTGCTCACGGTTCACCTCGCTGGTGTACAAGCTAGCGATCTGGATGTTCAGGTATCCACCGATGCCGTGTCTATTTCTGGTGCCCGTCAGCAACCCGAACTCGCAGAGGGTACTAAGCTTCTGTATGACGACGTTCGCTACGGTAGTTTTCATCGCCTGGTAAACCTGCCCGATGCCGTGCAAAACGATAACGTAACCGCTGACTTCAATCACGGTGTGCTGACCCTAACCCTGCCCAAGGTAGTGGAAGCTCGGCACAAAGTGGTCAAATTAGCCTGGGCAATGGCAGGGCTGCACCCACCAGCGAAGCCAGTGAAGCGCAGATCTAGGTAGCGAGTTTGAATTGTAGAGTTTGCTAGTCGGAGATAATCATGGTGTTAGGGGATGAGTTATTTCATCCCCTTTTTTAGCCTTTTACTTCTAAAAAGGTAGTATTAAACGAGTATTGGCTTTCTAGCCACCGTGGGTAGTATTTACTTGACCATTGAGGAAAAGTTTGCCAGCTTCTTGATAAGCTTCAGCCAACTTACGAGCACTATTACAGGTGCCAAAACGCCAGGACGTTAAGGCCTGTTGAAGGGGTTGCTGTGACGCTATAAGTCCTGTAGCAATTCCATTAACATCACGTCCTACAATATCATCTGACATGCTATCAAGAACATTAAAAGCAACCGCCAAATCCATGACACATTGAGACATTAGCGTTGTTTCGTATTCTTTCTGATTTAGATTCTCGTCAGTTTCTACCAGGCGTTCGTGAACGTTGCTGACTTCTCCCTTTAACAAATTGTCCTGATTGTCATACTGAATGATCTGGCTGCGCAAGTGAGAGTTTTCCAGTAACAAGCCCTGAATTTCTTGCTGAAGTTTAGTGTCAATAATTTGAGAAGACAGCTCGAACTCCTCATCTTGTTCGCTCAAGGAGTTTGAGGTGGAACCTGCTTTGTGAGTATTGAATATATTTCCAGCCTTTGCAGTGAATTTTGAAAAAGCTTGGATATTACCCATCCAATATACTCCTCCTCCTCCTAGTAGCAAGCCACCAAGCAAAACAATTAGCCAGATTGCAAGTCCAGAACGCCGAGAATTATTAGTCATGGTAGATACTGTCAAAAAACATTGGCAGTTCTACTATGGCAATTTCTTATGGGATTAAAAATCCTGCAAAGTTCTGTCTTAATGCCTGAATACAGAGTTCAGTAAAACTCAGTTTTATTCTTCCGGGCGTTAGAAGTTCTCCTTCCTAGATATCAGAACTCAAACTCTAAGGCGTCGATCAACCCACAGTTTGGCTTTATAAATGGCTTCTCGACGGCTCACTACACCGGTTACCGCCACCGCATAACCCTGGTCGTAGGTGGCCCATACGGTAAACAGAGGTACACCATTTTCCTCGCTCTGGTCTAGCTCTAGTAGAAAACCACGATAGGTAAACGACATCACCACATGGGGATAGTCTGGCTCTGAAGACAGCATAGGCCGCAGTAGCAGAATTTAGGGAGCAAAAAAAAGGGATAGCACAAGTCTATCCCCTAGGAGTCGCGGAGCACGACGCTGGATGGTGGACTAAGCGGCGGCCAGGTTGCTGGCGGCGAAGTCCCAGTTCACCAAGTTCTTTAGAAATGCATCAATATAATCGGGGCGCTTATTCTGGTAATCCAGATAGTAAGCGTGCTCCCATACATCCATCGTCATCAAGGGCACCTGACCAGCGGTTAGGGGGTTGTCGGCGTTGAGGGTTTTGGTCACTTTCAGGGTGTCGCCATCTAGCACCAGCCAGGCCCAGCCGCTGCCAAACTGGGTGGCGCCAGCCGCTTTGAAGGCCTCGGCAAATTTGTCGAAGCTGCCAAAGTCAGCATCAATTTTTTTGGCCAGTTCGCCAGAGGGCAGGCCACCGCCGCCGGGCTTGATGGAGTTCCAGTAGAAGGTGTGGTTCCAGGCCTGGGCCGCATTGTTGAAGACCCCCTGCATAGAGGAATCGCCAGCAATGGCCTTAATCACCACTTCAATGGGTTTGCTATCGTGATCAGTACCTTTAACAGCCTCGTTATATTTGCTGACATAGGCCGCATGGTGCTTATCGTGGTGGAACTCCAGGGTGCTCTTAGAGATATAAGGATCCAGAGCATCGTAGGCGTAGGGGAGGGGGGCAGTTCGTAAGCCATGGGGCTCCTTGTTACATGGGTTTACGTTTGGATCATAAGGGGTAGGTTGTAACCGATGCTATGCCCATCAGGGGGGAGGGGGATAGGGGGGAAGAAGGAAGAAGGAAGAACGAAAAACCAGATTCTAAACTCCAAAGCCTTGTCTACTCCTGCCTCCTAACTCCTGCTTCCTAACTCCTAGCCCCTAGCTCCTAGCTCCTAGCTCCTAGCTCCTAGCTCCTAGCTCCTAGCTCCTAGCTCCTAACTCCTCATGACTTACAATTCTCCCGACAATATCTGGCGGCTCGAATTTCAGGCTGTCCTCCGGGGGGCAGCAGGGGGCTTTTTGTTTGGGGTGCCGTTGCTCTACACGGTAGAGGTCTGGTCGATTGGGTCGGCTACGGGGTCTTGGTGGCTGCTGGCGGTGCTAGGGGTGACGCTGCTAGTGGTGTGGCTGCTGACCCAGGTGGAGGGATTTCGCCAAACCCTGAGTCTGCATCCCCTAGAGGCGGTGCTGGAAAGTGTTGAAGCCCTGGGTATTGGAGTAGTCTGCGCGGCGCTAGCCCTGGTGTTGCTAAGGCGCATTACCCTAGAGACTCCCCTCTCAGAAGCGTTGGGCAAGCTCGTGTTTGAGGCGGCACCCTTTGCCTTGGGAGTGGCTTTAGCGCGCTCTACTCTCCAGGGCCGCCCCCAGCGAGATCGCCGCATCACCAGCCCAATTTCGCGCCGCCTGTCGTCCCCGACTCTGGCCAGCGTGCGCGATGCCCTGGTCGATCTGGATGCCACGGTCATTGGGGCCATCCTGATTGCCTTTAGCATTGCGCCCACCGAAGAAGTGCCGCTGCTGGCCGCCTCCCTGCCTCCCCTGTGGCTACTGCTGATTATGGCGGCCTCCCTGGGGTTGTCCTATAGCATCGTGTTTGCAGCGGGATTTACCGACCGCACTGAACGCACCCAACGGGGACTGTTGCTCAGCCCTCTCACCGAAACTCTGGTGGCCTACCTAGTGGCTCTGGTGATTTCAGTAACCATGCTGGTGCTGTTTCAGCAGCTCAACCAAACGGATCCCTGGCAAGAATGGCTGAGCAATACGCTGGTGCTGGGCTTGCCCGCCTCCATTGGGGGAGCCGCAGGACGTATCCTAATTTAATGGATGTTTCAAACTCTTCCCCTAACCCTCCTCCCCAGCCCGCTGCGCCACTGCCCGCTAGCCAGTTTACGGAGCGCTCTCTGGCGGAATGGGTGACATTTGCGATCGCCAGCCTGGTTTTAATCGGCCTGATTGGTCTGATTCTCTACGATTGGCAGGTTAACCAAAATCGTCCTCCCGCCTTTGATGTCACAGTTTCAGCCGCTGTTCGTATTACCGATGGCCGCTACTACGTGCCCTTTGCCATTACCAATACCGGCGGGCGCATTGCCAATGGTGTGCAGGTCACAGCCGAACTCCACACCGAGGGGGAAGGCGACGAAACCGGTGAGCAGCAGATCGATTTTCTCTCTGGCCACGAAACCAAGGCCGGCAGTTTTGTCTTCAACCACGACCCCAATTATGGAGAGCTGGTCGTGCGGGTCGCCAGCTACCGCTTGCCTTGAGCCATACCCGTGGCACCTCATTCACATGAGACGTCCGTTGGCTTTTGCTTTTTGCCTTTTCACAACCTGCTCAAAGCCGCTAAAAGATTTTCTGGTTCAGCATTGTGGTGTAGAAACGAAAAGAGATGGGCATAGCGCAGATGTCCCTGGGCATTGATGACAAATTGGGCGGGTAATGGTGCGCCCAGAGCCTGACCGGTGCAGTAATCGCGAAAGCTTGTTCCGGTTGGGTCACAGAGCAACGGTAGGTGGAGCTGCAGGTCTTCTACCACGGCGCGTCCCTGGCGGGGATTGAGGCTGGTAATCATAAAGACTTCGGCACCGGCATTGCGGAACTGCCGGTAGGTCTGGTTCATAGCCACCATGTGAGGATAGCAAAAAGGGCAATACGTGCCTTCTGCAAAGATGCGGGTGAAGGCTAGAACCACGGGCTGCTTGCCACGCCAGTTGGCCAGACGTATTGTTCGCTGGCTGGTAGCATCCCACAGGGCAAAATCTGGTGTCACCGTTCCCATCGCTAAGCCTAGATAGGCGGGCTTGGGTAACAAATAGCGCCAAAAGGGAGAGATTTGGGGGGCTAGTGGTGCCGCTGTCATGGGAGTGGGTGGTAGGGAGTTGGTTCCTTTGGTCGCCAATGGAGCAAAGAGTTGGGGAAGAGCGCCAGCATTCTAGCGATTTCACCCAATCCGTTAGGCGGATTCTGCGGCGACTTCTCCAACCTCAGCAAAAAATTCCTTAGATTTGACGGGGTCAGGGATCATCGTTTTATCACCGGGTTGCCAATCCACCGGGCAGACCTCGTTGGGGTTGGTCTGCACGTGCTGAATGGCCTGGAGTACTCGCAGAGCTTCGTCCACATTGCGGCCAAAGGAAAGATTGTTGATGGTGATATGCTGCACGATGCCTTCGCGATCAATGATGAATAATCCCCGCAGAGCCACTCCAGCGTCAGGGTCAAGGACGTTGTAGGCCGCGCTAATCTCTTTTTTGAGATCCGACACTAGCGGGTAGTTTAGATCGCCAACGCCGCCCTCTTTACGGTCGGTCTGGATCCAAGCCAGGTGGGCAAATTCACTATCTACCGAGATAGCCAGCAACTCGGTGTTGAGGGCTTTGAACTCTTCATAGCGATCGCTAAAGGCCGCAATTTCCGTAGGGCACACGAACGTAAAGTTGAGGGGGTAGAAAAACAAAACGACGTACCGCCCCCGATACTCCGACAGTTTAATAATCTTAAAGTTTTGGTCAACTACAGCCGTAGCAATGAAGTCGGGTGCTGGTTCTCCTACTCTCAGGCATCTCCCAAGTTGACCAGTCATAGTCGTAATCTCCCATCAAAACCTGTAGAGATGCTCACATCCCCACCTAGCTTACCTCACACACCATAAAGTTTTAAAAAAATGGCTCAGGCGTGATTTGAACACGCGACCAAGGGCTTATGAGTCCCCTGCTCTACCACTGAGCTACTGAGCCACCGGGGTTTTGTTAGCTAACGCTACAAAACCAACAATTAATAAATCTATCACAAATCAACCGCAGTTCATGAATGCCAACAATAAAATCGCGCCAAAAACTGCGCTACAGGGTTTTTGGAAGCCAGTGACGTATGGGGATAGCCCGACACCATTAGCTTTAGCAGACTGGCTGTACCTGACCAGGCCAGAAAATGCTATGTGACTAAACCCAAGCAGACTGGTGTTTAAGCCAGTCTGCTTGGGTAGATGGCCGGTTGGGCGCACCGGAATGGACTTATCGCTATCGGCCAGGCAAGTGGGCCATTGGGTTAACGGTGCCAGAACCTGGCAGGTGGATCTCAAAGTGAAGGTGAGGGCCGGTGCTGTAGCCGGTACTGCCCATAGCTGCAATGTGCTGCCCCTGACTCACCTGCTGGCCTTCTCGTACCAGAAGGCGGCTGTTGTGGGCGTAGCGGGTCATGCTGCCATCCGGGTGGCGAATATCCACCAGGTTACCGTAGCCGCCAGAGTTCCAGCCAGAACGAACGACTACCCCACTAGCCGCCGCTACAATCGGCGTACCGACTGGCCCAGCAATGTCAATGCCACGGTGCATACGGCCCCAACGCCAACCATACCCAGAGGTAAATGTGCCACGAGTCGGCCAAATGTAACCATTAAACCGATTCGGAGCGTCTGGCAAAAATTGGTCAGCCCCAGGCAGCATTGGCATATCTGGAGAAACCATCTGCCCGGTGGGCACCTGTGGGAAGGGGCTGTAGACTTCAGCCCCTAGGGGAGCCGCCGCCAGTAGTTGTTCCCCACCGATGGCCGGAGGCCTATCCGCCGCCGCTGGTTCAGAGGAAGTAGGTAACGCCTGACGAGGTGCAGCCGCTACCTGGTCAGCCGCGAGTGGAACCGCTTCAGCCTCCACCTCGGCCACGTCGGTCACTGTCCAGGCTTGAAGCTGGGTAGAGGCTTGCTTGGGCTCTACGGAGCTAGTCGCCAGAGCAGCCGAGGCCAGAGAGGTTGAACTGGGTTCAGCTGCAGGCGCTACCTGCAAAGCCGAACCATTTAACCTGGGAGCCGGAGCAGATTCTTCAACCCGCCCAACGCGAGCTCGCTCTAGCTCCTGACGAGCCTGGCGAATTCTAGCATTCAGCTCATCCCGGTTTACCTGAGCCGCGTTGGACTCACGAATGCGAGCTAAATGCTCACGAATAACCTGCTCACGGGTGAGCGGCGTAGGTTCTACCACCGCCACAACAGAGGTGGTGGGTTCAGCCTGTGCCACTGGCTGGGCTGGGACGGGCTGGGGCTGGGATAGCGGGGCTGGGGTAGCCGCTTCCCCAGTTTTGCCCTGGGAGGCCGTAGAGCTGGAACCCAGAGATGGGCTGACCTCAGCCGAACGATTCAGACTAGCCGTGGCACTGCGAGAGTGGCTGGTGGCGTCGTGAAGAGGAATACTTTCTGGCAAGGCTGATGCAGCCTGGGAGGACGCTGCCGCCACCGCAGGCTGTTCAGAGACTTCCTCAGCGGGCTGAGCGGCAGCCAACTGCACAGAAGCATCTTGCCAGGCGGCTGGAGCCTCAGGGGTGGTAGTTTTTGGAGCCACCTCCGCCAATGCCTCGGCAGCAGGTGCGGCTTCAGAACTCGCTGTGGCCTCAGTCTCTAGTTCCACAGCCATTAGGCTGGCTTTTTCGGAGAAGTTATCATCTACAGTGGCTGTAGCCGAGTTATCAGACTTTAACTGCTCAACATCATCAGGCTGGGGGACCACTTGACCCGGCTGGGCGTTAGCCTCATCCAGGCTAACCCAAGCCTTCTCCAATTCATCTACCGACAGGACAGCTACCGCCGCAGGACTGGGGTTTAACGTTGGTACATCGCCCCCAACGCTCCCAGTGGTTGTGCCGATAGAGAAAGTGGACATTGCTGGTGCACCGCTAACCAGAGTGCTCGATACACTCTCAGGGGGGACGCGCAACACCTGACCAACTCTCAAAACATCATCCTGGGAGATGCCATTGACAGCCTTGAGAGTGCTGACATCAGCCTGGTGCTGGGCGGCAATTTCCCAGAGGCTATCGCCTTCAGCAACAGTATGGTAGGCCGTGGCTGAACTTTCATCAGCCTCAGTTTCAAGCTCAGCTCCAGTTTCCTGGGCTACATCATCTACAGCGGGCAACACAACAACAGTTGAGCCTTCAGCCGCAAAGGCCAGGCCAGGGAAAGAGACCAGCGATGCCGAAGCCCCTAGGGACAAGGCCATGCCCAATACAGAAACTGGGGCGTTAACCTGCTGGCGACAAACTCCCGACATGCCTTGCTGCGCCTCCACAGAACCCTGGAGAGGGGCAACAGCCAATGGCTTTTTCGAAATACACGCTTCAAGGAACGACCTCCTGTAAACCAGCGCTCAACGATTGAAACTTCTGCCTGGGGTGGCCGTAGCTAGAACCAAAAGGCCAAACATCGACTGTAACCCCAATGGCTGGCAGAACTCAAACGGTAGAACAGCAGTGAAACTACGGAATCAGCCTTCGCTAGGTAACAATACCTTGCTGATGCAACTTAGGCAAGTTTACATAAGTAAACCTAAAAATCAATGCCTAATAAATTTGTTCCGTATGACCTGACCCCCTAATTCAGGAGCCCAGGTTCTTGTAAACACAACATATAGGTTTAACCCCAGAAAAAACGATTTGGCAAGGGCTTTGCCATAACCTTTATGCCCGCCCCATCTCTCAGTCGGGAGATAAATCAAATATCCTATAGAGAATTTTCTCAGAGGCTGAAAGCCTGCTAGAAAGAGGCTTTTAGAGGGATCTCTGGCGCCAGATTTTGCGGCAAAATCGGATTTCTAGATCGCAGTAATTGGGGGTTAACCTGAGAGGATAGAAATTTCTTATCTTGCCGTGATTGCTTTTGTAGCTGAGATAACTGCCTGCTACTTCTGCCCATGTATGGGGTCTAACACTATGTTGAAACCCTGACCAGACCGCCCATTAGCCCTTCTCCAGGAGGCTAGTTATGGCCGATGTTTTGCCCCGGTGTAGGTGCGGATCAGCGCTGGGGAGGAGAGTTCATTACCTGAAGTAGATGAAAGATGGCCCAACCCTCTTCATTAGTTCCAGGTGGGATACGCGATTGTCTAGCCTTGGCTAGGTCGTTGGTGGCTGTAGCTGCAACTGACGGAGCGCTTCGTACAGCCCAATGGCTGCGCTGGCGGAAAGATTCAGGCTTCTAACGGCGACCCGGTTCATGGGGATATAGACCGTTTGGTCGCAGCTCTGCAACACAGATTCAGGCAGGCCATCGGTTTCACTGCCAAATAGCAGCCAGTCATCATCCTGGTAGCCAAACTCTACATAGCTACATCGTCCAGAAGTGCTAAAGCCAATGGTTCGTCCTCCTTGGCGCTGATGATAGTGGGCAAAAGCGGCCCAATCGTCATGGAGAGTTAAATCTACGTGGGGCCAGTAGTCTAAACCAGCCCGTTTCAGGTAGCGATCGCTCAGCTCAAACCCAAGCGGGCCAACTAGGTGGAGCGGTGTGTTGGTAGCGGCACAGGTTCGAGCAATATTGCCAGTATTTGGTGGAATCTGAGGATTTACGAGGACAACTTGGGGCATTGATTCAACGGAGGGGAATGGGGCTGGAGACTATGCATAACTCCAGGACGTGTGTCTAGCACATATAGAAAATATTAATCTTTTCCGGACGGTAGACGGACCGGTGCCAGACAAAGCTGAAATACTTGGGGCTAGCTTGCCATAAATAGGCATCTGCAATTTGAACGATAGGCAACTTCGATAACCGGTTGCCTAGCCGTCGGACTAGGATGTTCCGGGGAAAGATCGGGCGATAGGGCGTGATCGACCTTACACCGCTGGCCCCGTAGACCTTGCTGGGCCCATAACATAGACGAGGTGGATGATGGGTTCTTTAGGCGACACAGGGCTCGCACAGCTCTTGCGCCAGCCGATCTTCATGAATACTGACCTGGTGAATGGCGTCTACCATGACAGCTTGCACCGATTGCCCAGCCTCATACTGCTGCTGCCAGCGTTGGGCTTCGTTGCCCTCGCGCAAAATTTTCTTGAGGGGGCTGAGGAAGCAGCTAATGCCATTGTGTTTAGCTACGGGCCAGACGTCATCGTAAAGCTGCTGAATCCATTCTCTGGCCAGAATGGGACGGCCATCCTGCCAATGGCGCAACTCGGCATCCAGGCTGTGTTTAGCAACCGCCATTTCGTTGGCGTCACTCAGCTGCACCAGGTCGTGATTGCGGCTGGCCTCAGGCAACGTGCTTTGAATGAGTGGATCTAACTCAGGTTCTTGGATAAGCTGAATCAGCCGAGATTCCAGTATGGCGGTGACCGCCAGGAGGGCAATGGGATCGCTGATTAAATCGCAAATTCGCAGTTCTAGCCGATTCAGGTTGTAAGGGCGGCGATCGCCATTGGGGCGCACCGCTGACCAGAGATGGCGCACATTTTGCATGGCACCAGCGGCCAGCTGGGCTTCCATCCAGCGAATATGGTGGGCGTGGCTCTCAAATAGAGGCACGTAGGTGGGGGTTTTAGGGAACACCTGCCAGCGGCTGGAGTGATAGCCCGTCGCGGCACCATCTAAAAAGGGAGAGGCCGCCGTCAGGGCTAGGTACAGTGCCGCTTCAACCCGCACCAGCCGACAGGCCCGCATCAGCACTTCTGGATCCGCAATGCCAATATTAATATGGACGCTGGCCGTTACCACGGTTGTACCGTAGGTCTGTTCGATGTAGGCGTGGTAAGGGTTGCTGGGGTCAGAACGGTAAAAGTGGTCGGTATCTCCCAGGGAGAGAGTACTGCCTGGCACCAGGGTATAATGGCCCAGCGTCCGCAGGTATTTACGGAGTTCATGGCGGGGGCGCACCAGCTCGCAGAGGAGTTTTTCATACTGGCATAGCGGTGGAGTGGTGTACTCAACATTGCGGCTGTCGGGTTCCCGCACAAACCCATTCAAAGCCGCCACAATGCGGTCAGAGAGGCCCACAATTTCCCCTGCCGGTGTGCCAGTGAACATCTCAACTTCAAACCCTTTAGATAGCAGCACGATAGCCCCTAGTAAGTGCAGTAGGTGGATAAAACAGGGCATTGGTTGGCCCCGGCCTATCTATCTAACGTTCCTGGATATATAGAACGTAGCGATATAGAACGTATTCCGTATGAACGTATTCCTTATGAATAGTATCCGGCACGGGCCGCGCGAATCTTACCGGGGGAGTAGTTCAATTCACGGTTTTGAGAGAAATTGACCGCCCAGCCGCAAAGGCGCGGGCAATGACGTCGCAGCGCTCGTTGCCCGGATTACCCGAATGCCCCCGCACGTAGACCCACTGGAGCGGTCGGTCAAGGGTCTGATTCAGGTCGGTGGTTAGGGCATCTAGCACTTCCCACAGGTCGCGGTTGAGTACCGGCTTTTTAGCCGAGTTTACCCAGCCGCGCCGTTTCCAGCCCGCTATCCACTGGGTAATGCCCTTCAGAACGTATTCGCTGTCGGTGTAAACGGTGACCTGTTTAGTTTGGCCGTTGTCGCGGAGTCG
>JAAUUR010000522.1 GCA_012031045.1 Leptolyngbyaceae cyanobacterium SM2_5_2 | reverse complement strand
ACGGTAATCGCTTCGTTGAACATACCCGCCGCATAATCCCACCGGCTGACGTAGGGCACAAACATCACCGTTGGTGCGGCTTTCCGCGATTTTTTCCACTACCCCGGTGCAGGTAGCCAATCACCGGCTCGCAATCAAGCACATCTTCGCCATCCAGGGTGACAATGAGGCGCAGCACCCCGTGCATAGAGGGATGATGCGGCCCCATGTTAATCACCATGGGCTCGGTTTTAGTTTCAATAATTGACATAGGTCAACCCAGGGCTAGCGGTTACGTTCGGGGTATCGAGGTATCTTTGAGTATCTTAATGTGGATCGTCCATCTTTGGTGATGCACAGGTATTGGAGTTGGCCAAGGATCAGGCCATAGTTCCGTTTAGGCATCCTCTGCCCCCTACCTCTGTTGTTGCCACCACTGTTTTAGGGTCTGTACAGCTTCGATTTCATTATCTTTGCGATCGCGAGAAACCTATACAGCCACTCCTTTGGGATGTCAGGAAAGGTTGGGCTCACCTCCATTTCCCGATAGCCTCCTTCTTCTAGCCTGTAGATGCGCCAAACCTGGCCATTGAAGCGCCAGAACTCAGGTACGCCCAAGCTGGCATAAAACTGATTTTTAGCAATATCGGTATGGGTGATATCCACCTCCACCACTAAATCAGGGGGTGGATCCTGCCCAAACACCACGTTTCTACCTTTGACCAGGGGCTGATTTTGAACGTAGTAAGCATTATCCGGTTCGGCTCCCTTGCGTAGATAGGGGTAAGTCATGGTGGTAGACCCCATCGTTTTTATCGGTAGCCCCATGAGTTCCACCAGGGTGAGAATAAAGCGCTCAATCAACCGTCCTGAAAACTCGTGATCTTCCAGCGGCACCGTGATTTCTAGCACTCCATCGTCGTAGGTTAAGCGCGATCCTCTAGATTCCGGTAGGGCATCTAGAATTTGCAAGTAACTGTCCCAAGCCAACCCCCGCAGCACAACGCGCTGCTCTCCCACCGGACGAAGCGTGGATTGAGGTTCTGGGGCGGCAATGGCCATAATTTATGGGTAGTAAGCCTATTGTGCGTATTTTATCGCTGTAAGCAGGTTGATTAGGACATTGCAGATTAATGAATCTCTAGCGAGGCAGAGAATTTAGGAGCTAGGAGCTAGGAGCTAGGAGCTAGGAGCTAGGAGTGTGGCTATGATCTGGTTCCATCTCCTAGCGCCTAGATTCCTGGCAAAACAATGTCCCTCCTTACGTCGATACCCCTCAGGAGAGCCTTAAAGTACACTCAAAAAGACCGTTCACCTATGCATCAATGCTCGATTCTGCCTTTCACCACGTTCCTGTGCTGCCGCAAGCGGTGGTGGATGGGCTGAATATACAGCCTGGGGGATGGTACCTCGATGCCACAGTGGGCGGTGGGGGGCATAGTCGGTTGATTTTAGAAACTGACCCAACCGTTCGCCTGGTAGCAGTCGATCAGGATGATATGGCGATCGCAACAGCTAAGACCAATCTAGAGGAATTTGGCGATCGCGTCACCGTCTGGCACGGCAATTTTTCCCAATTCAAGCCTGATGACCAGAAACTTAACGGTATTCTGGCTGATTTAGGCGTTAGTTCGGCTCAGTTTGATATCCCTGAGCGAGGCTTCAGCTTTCGCCATACGGCACCACTGGATATGCGAATGGATCCCCGCCAGGAACTCACGGCAGCCGAGATTGTGAATCACTGGGGCGAAACCGACCTCGCCAACCTGATCTACACCTACGGCGAAGAACGCCTCTCTCGCCGCATTGCCCGCAAAATCCTGGAGCAGCGCCCCTTTCAAACCACCACGGAGCTGGCCGATGCCATCTCCCAATGTGTGCCCCAAAAGTATCGCTATGGGCGCATTCACCCCGCTACCCGCACCTTTCAAGCCCTGCGGATTGCGGTTAATCATGAGCTAGAGGTGCTTAAAACGCTGCTGGAAAAAGCCCCCCACTGGCTGGCCCCCGGCGGGCGATTGGTGATCATCAGCTTCCACAGCCTGGAAGATCGACTGGTCAAGCATGGCATGAAGGAGCATCCTGCCCTGAGGGTTATTACCAAAAAGCCGATTATCGCTACGCCGGAGGAGATTAACGAAAATCCCAGGGCGAGGTCGGCTAAATTGCGGGTAGCAGAACGAGTGATTGCAGCTTGAGACATCGTTGAGGGTCATTGATTTTTGTGTCAGAATCCTTCATGAAAACAGCAGCCTTGGAGGTCTAAGATGCCTGTCGTGAGTAAAGCTAATGGCTTATTGGCTGAATTTGCTATCTTTTCAGTTGAGCCGGATAATCAAGCAAACTTAGTCGAAAAGGCTATTCAAAACATTGAATCTGTTCTCAAGCAGAATACAGGATTTGTTTCTGGCACATTGCTTCGTAGTCGCGATGGGTTAAGAGTAACAAGCTATGTTCAATGGGCAAATCAAGACTCTTATGTAGCGACTCAAACTTTCACAGATTTTGCTGTTCCTGATGTTCATCTGTTTGAAATTTTTGCTGAAGAGCCAAAAACTAGTGAATTGCATCTCTCGGCAGGCATGGATGGACTGATCAACTTTGGTATCTTTAAGATGAAACAGCCCGAAAATCAAGCTCGATTCATAGAGCTATTTCGTGAGGCGCTAGTAATGGTGTCAGGGCAAGCAGGGTTGATTTCGACTCATGCTCATCGTAGTTTAGACGGTTGGCGCTGCATTAATTTTGGGCATTGGCAATCGCTGGAAGAATACACAGCAATGGATACCAATCGTCCCTTTTCACCTATCTTTGGTGAGATGCTTGATCTAGCAAATAACGAGTATCAGAAGACCTTACACGAAGTTGTGTTTACGACTTGAAAAGACGAGGTAAACCGCCGCATAACAACCCCCTTGCGCCAGTACTCAAGATCAGCGAGTTAGTCCTGCCGCGCTTCCGTGCAGTCTAGAAAGCAAGTAGGCTCGCGCCATGGATGATCGACTAATATGGGGTTATTCAGCCGTCAAACCTGGCTTAACTTTTTTGTCTTTTTTGCCCGCTACCGGGCTCCACCATACTGACCTTGCTTGTCGCGTTCCTGCGCTT
>JAAUUR010000521.1 GCA_012031045.1 Leptolyngbyaceae cyanobacterium SM2_5_2 | reverse complement strand
TCGATTAGTCCTCAACGGCCTAGAGTTGCCAGAGACCAGGTGCGGGCTGTGGGCTGGGGGTTGGTACTGGGCGGCTCGCAGTTCAGTAAGTAGCGCTTGGGAAGGCGCATAGGCCAGCAGGTTGTCCCCATCACCCAGCACTCTGGCCGTGAGTAAGTCAGCCTGGATGGGGAAGGACATTGGTAGAAGAATGACCTGGGGCTGGAGCCGGTAGCTCAGGGACAGCAAATTACCCTTGTTAACAAAATTATTGCCCTGGTCGGTAACCACCAGCGGCGCGGGGTACTGATTCATGGCATCGGCAACGAGGCCATTGGTAGCGCTAATGCCTTTGCTCCACCAGGTATCGGCCCTGGCGCTGAGCAGGCTAGAGTTGACGCTGCCCACCAGCACAGCTCCCCAAATTAACTGAGCTAGCCACTGCCGCTGCCTTACCAGAGTGGCAAGGCCATAGCCAGTAGCCAGTTGCAGCCCAGGGAAAGCCCCGATTAGATAGCGAGTTACCACCGAGCGCTGCCCCCCCAACCAAACATCTGCACTGACTAGCAGCAAAAATGGCCCCAAGATGGAGGTCAGCACAAAAGGCTCGCTGCTTTGGGGTAGTGGTTCTAACCACCCTAGCAACCCCAAAGCCCAGTAAAACCAGGACGGGAATGCGCAGCAGGTAAGTAGAGAATACCTCAGGGCTACCGTTAGAATCCACCACTAAGGCACTCAGGCCAAGCACCCAAAACTTTAGATAGGTCAGCGGTTCAGCCCGTTCACTGGCCCAACTAGTGGTTGCCAGCCCTCGGTTGCGGTTGGCGAACAAGACATAGATCCACGGGCTGTACAGCAGTAAGGCGAGGCCTGTGGCCGCCACAAAGGCTCGGAGCTTGCCCCGTTGAGATCGCCGCCAACCCTGCCAAAGCGCAAAGCCTGCCTGCCCGGCCCAATTCAGTAGAAAAAAGACATGGGTATACCAGCCCATTGCCACGGCCAAACCGTAGGCCACCCAATCCCTAGCCCGGTTGAGCCGCCATGCCCTCAGCAGCAGCCAACCGCTACCGATAACCGCCAGAGTCAAGAGACTATACTGCCGAGCCGTCTGGGCAAACAAAATATCCACTGGCGAAAGCGCCAGCAATGCCGTAGAAAACCCCGCCGTGAGGCGATCACCAAAAAGCTCTAGCGCCAGGCAATACATCAGCGGTAGGGAAAGCAAACTAATTAAAACCGGCAACAGCCTGGAGACCAGGATGGAGCTACCAAAGTGCTGCATCCAGACTCGCGCCATCAAAAAGTAGAGGGGCGGGTGCTGGGGATCTTCCAGGGCCAGACTGCGCAGGGTGTCCAGGACGGTGCTGCCAGGCTTGAGGTGCTGAAATTCCTGTAGTTCGGGAGCGGTGATCGGTTGATTTTGAAAAATGGCTTGATCGATCTCAGCCCCCAGATGGCCAGCGGCGCGAAAGGTCGTATAGACCTCGTCAAACCAGTACACTTTGTGGTCGATGTGCCACAACCTAAAGCCGACCCCCAGAAGGATGGCCAGGCTAATCAGCCAACTCCAGGTAAGGGGTTGAGCGAGCCGGTTGCTCTGAACCTGAGTCATGACAGCCGCTGCACAGCATCGCCTACCCTCAGGACGCACCCGCCCTGCGCCAAGATTTTGGTATTGACCGCCAGGCGGTAGAAATGGTTAAAGCGGGCGGGGTGCGTCCACTCCGGTAGGGTGGCCGCGCGCTGGGTTGCAAAGGTTTTTTGAAAGTCAGGCGTTGCGGCTCCAGTGAGGGCATCGCGGGTGGGTACCACACACCGCTGGCAGGGGTTGATGCCCTCCAGTTCTACCTCACCGATGGCAAAGCGCACCGGCTGCGAATCATGGCTAAACAACTGGTCTTCCCAAAACGCTGGAACGCCATCAATTTCCAGGTTGGTGCGGAAGCGACGGCGCACGTCCTCCACGGTCAGGCCAGGATACCAGGCGGCCACGGTTTGCAGGGTGGCGGTGCTGACTATGGTAGGGCCAGGGGAACTCGTATCGTCGGGAAAGCCCAGATCTCGATTTTCTTGCAGGCTCACACGTTGCTGAAAATACTCTCCTAGCCACGCTTCCAAGGCGGGGCGATCATCTGTTAGGGAAAAGTACGGGGTTGGCGGGTGTCCGTCCCCGGTGCAGCAAACGGATTGGCCATCGTCTGTGAAGGTGGTTCTTAAACGGTGGATCAAGGCATTGCGCTTGCCGTTGATGAAGTGATGGTCAGCGTCAAACAGGGCGTAGGCGCGATCGCCCTGCAAGGCTCCACTCGCCAGCACCGTGGCTTGAGACACCGACACCCCATCCAGGGCCTTAATCGGGAAAATTTCTATCCGAGCTAGGTAGGGAGTCATCGTAGGTGGTTAGGCAGAGGTCTGAAAGCCGACTGGACACTCTTAGATTAAATCCTCTCAGGCAGTAGTTACCCCCCCTTACACCCAGATTGCTAACCATTTGGTTCTGTTCGTCTAGGCGTAGGCCCAAGAAAAGACCTCCGAGCCAGTTAAGCTCGGAGGTCAGAATCAGGGTGCATCTACCGTTCTACTTTTCACCAGACCCTGGCTTATTCCGGGATAATACTTAGAGTTCACTGCTGCTTGAAAGAAAGCCAGTATGTCCAAACACTTTGTAAACTTTGGTACATAATTGATGCCTAATTTTACTGCACCCGTTAAGCTCCAAAATCCTTCCTTATCACCCCAGGGGTTGCCGCTACAGCCAGCCGTTTACCTGGTTGGAGCCGGGCCTGGGGATCCAGAATTGCTAACGGTCAAAGCCCAGCGTTTGATTAGCCAGGCCGATGTAATCCTTTACGCTAATTCCCTGGTGCCGCAGCAAATTTTGGCTTGGGCGCGTCCTGAGGCCGAGTACCTGGGCACCGCCAATCTGACGTTAGAGAGCATCCTACCGCTAATGGTAGACCGAGTGCGGGCCGGTAAGTCTGTGGTGCGGTTGCAGTCGGGCGACCCCAGCCTCTACAGCGCTATTCATGAGCAGATTCAAGCCCTGGCCGAGGCTGAAGTTCCCTTTGAGGTGGTACCGGGCATCAGTGCCTACCAAGCCGCGCGCCAAC
>JAAUUR010000047.1 GCA_012031045.1 Leptolyngbyaceae cyanobacterium SM2_5_2 | reverse complement strand
AAATGGCATGAAACCGCAAAATATCTTTGCCAATCAGATGAACATTAATGGGCCACCAGTCTGCCACCGCCTGTTCTAGGTTGGGAGACTCAGCAGGATCCTGAAGCGCCGTAATGTAGCCCAACAACGCATCAAACCAGACGTAGAGGGTCTGTTCTGGGTCAGTAGGCACCGGAAAGCCCCAATCCAAATTAATGCGTGAGATAGAAAAGTCTTGTAGCCCCCGCTTGACGAAGCTCAGCACCTCATTGCGGCGGGCCTCCGGTTGAATAAAGTTGGGCCGTTCGGCGTAGAGTCGCTCCAGTTGCGCCTGATATTTCGACAGCCGAAAGAAATAGTTAGACTCATCCCGCCACTCCACCGGCTTGTTGGTGTGGATGGGGCAGTAGCGCTCCGGCAGGAGATCCCGCTCTTCCTTAAACTCCTCGCAGGAGACACAGTACCAGCCCTGCTGCTGGCCTTTGTAGATATCCCCCTGCTCCCACATGCGCTGAAAGAACTCATTCACAATGGTGTTGTGGCGGGGCTCGGTAGTGCGAATGAAGCGGTCGTAGCGGATGTTGAGCCTTTGCCAGAGGGAATCAAACCCGACCACCACCTGGTCGCAGTGAACCTGAGGAGAAATGCCCCGCTCTTGGGCGGTGCGCAAAATCTTTTGGCCATGCTCGTCGGTGCCGGTAATCATCAACACCGGGTGCCCCGCCAGCCGATAAAACCGAGCGACCACATCCGCCGCAATCGTCGTGTAAGCACTGCCGATGTGGGGTAAGTCGTTGACATAGTACAGGGGGGTGGTAATCGCAAACCTAAATTTATCGGCAGAGAGAGAAGTCATAAAACATGCGTAAACGGTTTAACCACCGGCAAAGGCTGACCAAAATCTGGGCAGGGGCGATGCTATCTCAGCCCTTACAATCTAAGCCGCTGCGGCCAAGCACCAAAGGGCCATGATACTAGCAACCAGAGCCTTTGGAGTAGCAATGCCCCCAGGGTTGATGCCAGGTCTGGACTAGACTAGCGCAGCACAGCCACAACCCTACAGACAGCCCAGAAGATTTAACCATTGAGGGAGTTTGACGATAAAAACCGCAAGCCGTGCCCCCTCACCGCTAGAATAATGGTGTTGAAATGCTTAATCTTTTGTTACAACAAGAGAGATGTTGGATTGGTATTAACCTCTATGTTCGGCGGCTTTACTGGATTCCAGGCAAACGCAGCTAATGACTTTGGCGAACGGATGATCAATTCCGTCGTCACTCAGTCTCTCCGACATCTGTTCAGTCGTAGCGACCATATCGACGTAGCGGTGAGGTGTTCGCCGCCCAGCAAGCTCCTGCAGGGCATGGTGGATAGCTTCCGCATGGAAGGGCGAGGGCTAGTCATCCGTAAGGAGTTTGAAGCAGCGGAAATGATGTTTGAAACCGACGCCGTAGCCATCGACGTTGGTTCGGCCATTGGCGGTAAAATTCGGCTGCGGCAGCCCACCCAGGCCGTAGCCCAGGTGGTGCTTAACGAAGACGCTATCAACCGGGCTTTTGCGGCCCAACTGGTGCGGCAGCATCTCGAAGGTGTCACCGACGAGGCTTTGACTAACCTTTCGGGCGGAGAGCCCGTTACCTTTCGCGATATCCGCATGACTCTCCAACCTGACCAACAGGTGACCATCGCCGCCAAAACCGACCTGCCCAACCGCCAGGATGTGCCCCTGCAACTGACGGCCAAAATCACCGTGGAAAAACGCCGTCGTATCGTGTTTGCCGACGCAGAATTTCTCGCTGACGGCATTCCCGATGGGCTGCAATCGCTCTCAGGTACGCTTAGCCGAGGCTTCGCTACCGTCCTTAACCGCATGGTAGACCTGGAGCGCTTTAACCTGGATGGCGTGCTGCTGCGGGTGAATCGCCTGGAAACGAAGGGCAATCAGCTTGTGTTTAGCGGCTATGCCCAAATTGAGCACTTTCCAGGCACGGTGTGAGGGAAGGGGAAGGCGGAAGTAAGGAAGGGGGAAGAAATCCCTACCCGTGGGATGGTTCTGGCGGGGGGACTGGGCTAAGATAACCGGGCGGCTCTGATTTTTATTTCGCCACGATTTTTATCGTGTAGGTGCCTTTTTCTCTCTTCTTTCTTTCCTTTTCTTTTTTCCTTCTTCCTCCCCTATGGCTATTGCGCCCTTGATTACGACTCCAGAGGATTTTGCGGCTTCTTCACCTTTTCCCTGGTCGCCGCTGCCTAGCCAGCGGCCCTTGCTGCTGGTGGGCCACGGCAGCCGGGATAGCGAGGGGCGCGATCGCCTGCTGGCGTTTGCCGCGGCTTATCAGACGCTGGATACCAGCCGTCCGGTGATCCCCTGCTTTTTGGAGCTAACCGAACCCAGCATTCAAGCCGGGGTTGATCGGTGTGTGGAGAAGGGCTACACGGACATATCCGTGCTGCCGGTGCTGCTGTTTGCCGCTCGCCATAACAAATTTGACGTCACCAATGAGCTGGATCGAGCCCGGCAGCGTCATCCCCAGGTGCGCTTCCACTACGGGCGGCACTTTGGCATTACCCCCGCCATCGTTCAGCTCTGGCAGCAGCGGCTGGCGGCGCTGGATGGCCCCCAGTTCAACCCCCAGGGTATTGCCCGCGAAGATACCGTGCTGCTGTTTGTTGGGCGCGGCGCTAGCGATCCCGATGCTAATGGGGATGTGTATAAGCTGGCCCGCATTCTGTGGGAGGGGAGCCGCTATAGCACCGTAGAAATCTGCTTTATCGGCATTACCTACCCCAGGCTAGAAGAGGGCTTTCGTCGGGCTCGCCTCTATGACCCTAAGCGCATTATCGTGCTGCCCTATTTTCTGTTCACCGGCGTTTTAGTCAAAAAAATTATCGATATCACGCGCCAGCAGCAAGGGGCGTACCCTAGCCCGGTGATTACCTACTTGCCAGAGATGGGCTCTCACCCCCAGTTGATGCAAATTCTGCGTGATCGCGAACTCGAAACCTACTTGGGCCAGGTGCAGATGAATTGTGAAATGTGCAAGTTTCGGCTGATGGCAACCGCTGGCGAGGGGCATAGCCACGGTCATAATCATGGTCACAGCCACGAGCATAATCACAGCCACGAGCATGGCCATAGCCACGAGCATGGCCATAGCCACGAGCATGGTCATAGCCACGAGCATGGTCATAGCCACGACCACCCTGGAGAACCCATAGACCTCTTCCCCGCCCCAGACGATTACCATCAGCGGGCCTGGCAGGTGCCCTAGAGGCTCCCCTGGCGGTAGCGAAATCCGGTTATCCGCTAATTGGGAGCTAATTGGGGCACGACTTACAGCCTCAATCCATTAGAATGACTTCGTTTAGACTTATTACTCATCGCTGAGTTCAGTGAGGTCGCGTGGCTAATTTAGCGCCTACCCAAGTCGAGCAACTCCAGAGCATTGGGGCCTACCTTCGCCAGGTGCGACAGGAGCAGGGGGTATCTTTAGAGGTTTTGGCCAGCCAGATTTTTATTCGGCCAGCCTTACTCCAGGCTATGGAAACGGGTCGCAGCGAGCAACTGCCAGAGCCTGTATTTATCCAGGGCTTTATTCGCCGCTACGCCGAAGCCCTGGGCCTGGATGGTAAGGCCATTTCCCAGGAGTTTAAGGTGAATCCGGTTGAAGTGCTGCCTACCCCAGAGCTGGTTACCCCGGTTCCTGGCAATGGCGTTCGGTCGCCAGAGCCCGAACTGCGTCCAGAGCCCAGACCAGAGATACACCCCGTTGAAAAGCCTCAGTATGCGCCGTACACGACGTCACCTCGCCGCTCCGCACTGCCCCTGTGGCTAGGCTTGGGAGCGGCCATTTTGGCCCTAGGTGCTGGCGTCTGGGCACTGGTTGGGCGCAATCCGGCCCCGTCTACCGCAGAAGATCCCCCTGAGATAACCACAGAGCTGCCCAGTGCCACCGATCCCCTGGCTGAACCGCCTCAGTCAGCGGCCCCGCTGGAGCCCATTGAGCCAGAGACTCAACCCACCTTAGAAGCGCCTATTGTGGTGACGGCTAGTTTGAGCGATCGTGCCTGGCTCAGCGTGGTGGCCGATGGCGAAAACGTCTACGAGGGCACGCCCGAAGACGGCTACGAAGAAACCTGGACAGCCCAGGATTCCCTGGTATTTAGAACCGGCAATGCGGGTGGCGTTAGCCTATCCATTAATGGCGATGAGCCAGTTGTTTTAGGCGAATCTGGCGTTGTTAAAACCCTGACCCTGACTCCCAATTCCAATGCGGAGACGGTTCAGGCCGCTGAGTGATCCCCGGTCTTGCCCCTTACAATAGAAAACACCGTACAACTGCGACCCCGCTGGATCTATGACGCCGCCTACCGAGCTTGATACTGCCGCTACCCAGACGGTCAGCCTTAACGGTGCCTTGCCTCAGGTTGAGGCTGACCTAGATGAGGTACCCAACGACGTTGAGATGTCCCTGTTCGACCATTTGGAAGAACTGCGGATGCGAATCTTTTATTCACTGATTGCGGTTTTTGTGGCCATTGTCCTTTGCTTCTGGCAGGTCAACCGCATTGTGAGTTTGTTAGAAATACCGGCCCAGGGCGCTAAATTCTTACAGCTCTCACCGGGGGAGTATTTCTTTGTCTCGCTGAAGGTGGCTGGGTATAGCGGCTTACTGGTAGCCAGCCCGTTTATTCTCTACCAGGTGGTGATGTTTGTGCTGCCAGGGCTTACCCGCCGAGAGCGCCGGTTGATTGGGCCACTGGTGTTGGGCTCTGGCGTGTTGTTTTTTGCCGGATTATTTTTTGCCTATGTGGCCCTGATTCCGGCGGCACTGAATTTTTTCATCAGCTATGGGGCCGATGTAGTCGAGCAGCTCTGGTCGATCGATCGCTATTTTGAGTTTGTGCTACTGCTGCTGTTCAGCACTGGCCTGGCCTTCCAAATTCCGGTGCTGCAAATGCTGTTAGGCTTGCTGGGCGTGGTTAACTCCAAGCAAATGCTGTCGGGATGGCGCTATGTGTTATTGGGTGCTGCCGTTTTGGGAGCTGTCCTCACGCCCTCTACGGATCCCGTCACCCAGAGCTTGCTAGGGGGTGCGGTTCTGTTTTTGTACTTTGGCGGCATTGTTCTGGTTAAGGCCACTGGCCGCTAATCTTCCCAGGGTTTCTACGGCCTGCCGCTCAGATAGTCTAAAATCCCCTGGGCGATCGCCTGCCCCATCTGGGCCTGCCATTGGGGATCGCGTAGTTTGGGGGCATCCGTTGCCCCAGTGACAAAGCCAATTTCAATCAGCGCGGCGGGCATGGTGGTGCGGCGCAGCACGAAAAAACGGGCCTGGCGCACCCCGCGGTCGTTAGTTGGTAAACTGGCCAGCACCCGCCGATGCAAAACCGTAGCCAGCCCCAAACCCGAATCGGAAAAGTAATAGGTCTCCAGCCCATTCACCTCTGGCCGTTGCATGTTGACCGCATTCGCATGAATGCTGACAAACACCGTAGCGTTGGCCGCCGCCGCCATATCCACGCGGGGCTGCAAGTCCACGCTCTGGTCGCCCTGGCGAGTCATTTGCACCGTAATGCCCTGACTTTGCAAGATCGCGGCCACCTGGTGGGCTACCGCCAGCACCACACCCTTCTCCTGCAAGCCACCAATCCCCACCGCTCCAGGATCAACGCCACCGTGGCCAGGGTCGAGCATCACCACCAACTGCTCTAGGTTGGGGATTTGCCCTGGCGGGGTCGCTTGAGCGCTGGTGGGCGGAGCCGCCCCTGGGTAGATAGCCTGGGGAGAGTTGGTAACAGAAGCTCCCGGAATTACCGGCAACACAACCGTTGTTGGGGCCACGGCAATTTGATGTGCGGCCACCCCAACTGGGGTCATAATAATTCCTCCGTTGACCAGAGTAACCTGCCAGTCGGGGCTGACAGCATCCAAAGTCAACGTCAGGCGCACCGCTGGGGGGAGAGTAGAAAACTGAGTCACAGCCCAGCGATAGATGCCATAGCGATGGTGAGGCAACGTCTCTGGAGTAAGCTGTGGCGGAATGGCGGCATTGACAACATCGATCACCATCTGCCGCATCTGGTTAGCATCGCGGGTGCGATAAATCTGGATCTGAGGCGTCGCCCCGGCGGTGGGCACAAAAAATCCCGTTGTTGTGGTTTGCACTCCCTGAATCACCGTTGCCGTAGGCGATACCGGCGCATAGCTGACCTGATTAAGGCTCAGCAACGGCGGCAGTGGGCTACGAGTTAAACCCGACGTCAATTCCCGTGCTGGCGTGGCCTTGGCCGCTGGTCTGGTTTCACTCGCCCTGGCCTTGGCCTGAGCCGCACTGGGCAACTGCACTACCCACTGGGCATCCGTTAAGCCCCAAACCTTAACTTGCTGAGGATCCAAGTGATAATTTGGATCTAGCTCCAGTACCATGCGGGTGGTGCGGGCATCGGCCTGCATGATTTTGACGGCCTGCACGGCGCTGCCAATAAACTGGTTACCCACCGCCTCATCGATGACAATGCCGGGCAGATCAATCACCAAACGGTTTGGGTTGTGCAGCAGACTTACCTGGGGCTGCACGCCGCCCTCCGTAGTAAACATGAAGCGATTCTGGCCTGTGTCAAACTGCCAGGTTTGCAAGCGGGCAGTAGCCTTAGCCGGTAGGCTACCAAACAGGCATACCCCCGCTACCCCAACTACCCCAGTAAAAAACTGCTTAATCCGCAAACCGTTTCTCCACACCCACTCAGCTATCCCAGCCGCATCAAGCTCAGCGGGCAGCATCCTTTAGGCATCGAGAAAGGTACTGGCTGCAAAACCTGCCACAGTCTGGCGCAAATTGACTAAATCGGCTTAAATACTAGCTCAGTTTCCCAATTACGGCGCATTATTGTGGGCTTAAGGTTTAGGGTTTAACGGTCATACCCATTCTGGGGATAAACCACTACGCCCGCTGGCCTCGCTAAATAAGTCATGCCGCCTTGTTAAGGATGAATACAGTACCCAATGGCTCCGATATAGTTGTCTAATGATTTTGAGTAAGGACAAGGTCTTTTGCACTAATCGCGATGCCCGCTGCCTCAAGGTATGGTTGAATCGCTGAATATAGCTCGTTTTTCCGGTCTCTTTGCCGACTGCTCAATGCGGCTTGATCGGGAGAACGGTGCCCTAGGTGGCCCAAAAGGCAGACTAACTTTTATGAGCGTTATGTGAAGTTCCAGGCCGCCTGGTCAATGCTTAAGGCGGCAACTGTATGATATTAAGAACGGTTTTTCTTTTTTTAGGCTTTAGTCAGTAGCATCTACCGCAAAGCATGGAGTATCGCTGTAGTTGAGATTGGCTAAACTATCAATGTCTACAACCCAAATTCCTTCGATTCTGGTTGATCAATTTGGCTACCGCCCTGGAGATTCTAAGGTAGCAGTCATTGTTCAATCTCAAGCAGGCCCAGCGGTAGATAGCCGCCTTTCGGACGCCTACCAAGTTATTAACAAAGCTACTAATCAATCGGTATATCAGGCTACAGCACAAATTTGGCAAGGTGGGGCTATTCATGGCCAATCCGGGGATCGCGCCGCCTGGTTTGATTTTTCATCCATTACTCAACCGGGTAGCTATGCCATTCGCAACAGCCGCACGGGTGAGATTTCAGACGCCTTTGAAATCGCAGATGACGTTTACAGAGATGTTTTAATTGCCGCCACCCGAACGTTTTTCTACCAACGTAGTGGCTTTGCCAAACAAACCCCCTATGCTGACCCTAAGTGGACTGATGGGGCGGCATTTCTTGGCCCTGGGCAGGATACCGAAGCCCGCTTTGTGAATGATAAAACTAACGCTAGCTTAGCCAGAGATATGCGCGGCGGCTGGTTTGATGCCGGAGACACCAATAAGTACGTTACCTTTGCCACAACGGCTGTGCATCAACTGTTAGATGCCTACAAACAAAACTCCGAAATTTGGACAGATGATTTTAATTTGCCTGAATCTGGCAACGGTATTCCCGATTTAATTGATGAAATTCAGTTTGAGCTAGATTGGCTCAAACGGATGCAGGACAGCGACGGTGGGGCATTTATTAAGCTCGGCACCCTAGATTACAATTGGGCCACAAAACCCAGTTTAGATACTCGTCCGCGATTTTATGGGCCTAAGTCTTCGTCGTCTACAATCTCCCTTTCCAGCATGTTTGCCCATGCGGCACTAGTTTTTCGGCAAATGCCTGCTAAGGCTGGAGAAGCCACTACACTACTACAAAAAGCTCAGTTAGCGTGGAATTGGTTTATTGCTAATCCTACCAATACCAACTCCGATACTGGGGAAATTAAAGCTGGAGATGCCGATGTTTACGCTGATGGCCAAATTGGTATGGCCGTTACGGCTGCCGTTTATTTGTTTGCCCTAACTGGCCAAACTGTTTATCAGAACTACATTCGAGATAACTACACCAAAGCCTACCCTCTAAAGGGCTTTGCCTGGTCGGTTTATGAGCCTTATATTGGCGATGCATTACTGTTCTACACAACATTGAACAATGCCGACACAACTCTGAAACAGACTATTTTATCAAGATTTAATCAGCAGCTTCAGCAGCGAACTGTTATCTATGGAGATGGCACCAATCTTGACCCCTACCGGGCCTACATGCCCAACGACCAGTACCATTGGGGCAGCAATTCTGTAAAGAGTAATATTGGCAGCACAAATTATGATGCCATCCTTTACGGACAAGCCGCTAATCATACTAAGGTCTATCAAGATCGAGCGTTAGGGTCTTTAAACTATCTCCACGGTGTAAATCCGTTGGGCAAAGTTTACCTCTCCAATATGTATGACTATGGAGCCGAACGATCGGTTAATGAAATTTATCACGAATGGTTCGGTCAGGGAATTTACGATAATGCGCTAACCTCCCCTAATGGCCCGCCGCCCGGATATTTGGTGGGTGGCCCCAATAAAAATTACACAGGCTCTGCTCCTATTAAGGGTCTGCCCCCCATGAAGACCTATATTGACAATAATGATGGCTCAATTAGGGCTTGGGAAATTTCTGAACCGGCTATTTATTACCAAAGTAGCTACATCAAATTGTTGTCAAAATTTGTTACCCCCAGTGCGTCAGGTCAAACCTTGACCGGCACGGCTGGTAACGATTCTCTAGCGGGCGGCAGCCAAAACGATAGGCTAGAAGGCTTAGCTGGCCAAGATACCCTCCAGGGCAATGGCGGTCATGATCAAATTTTTGGAGGCAGCGGCCATGACCTGCTCCAAGGCAGTGAGGGCAATGACACCCTGGAGGGCGGCACCGGCAATGATACGCTCAGCGGTGGCCCTGGCAACGATAGCCTGAACGGTGGCGACGGGATAGACACGGCTGGCTACGGTGGGGCAACAGCCGCCGTGAATGTCAACCTCAGTACTGGCCTCGCTACCGGCGGGGCTGGCTCAGATGTACTGACCACCATTGAACGGGTGACCGGGTCGGCCTACGCCGATACCCTGACGGGTAGTGGCAGCAATGACACCCTTAGTGGCGGCGATGGCAACGACACTATTAGTGGCGGCAACGGTAACGATAGTCTCAACGGCGGCAGCGGCAATGACTCGCTCTTGGGGGATAGCGGTAACGACACGCTGAACGGACTTGCGGGGGATGATTCCCTGAACGGCAGCGGCGGTGATGATTCTTTGAATGGCGGTGATGGCAATGACACTGCCAAGGGAAGCGGTGGCAACGATACGCTGAATGGCGGTGGCGGTAACGATAGCCTGCATGGTCAAAGCGGTAATGACTTCATTTTGGCGGGCGCTGGGCCGATCGCCTGAATGGTGGCGGCGGCAACGATACCCTCAACGGCGGATCAGGCAAAGATACCCTAACGGGCGGCACAGGCAGCGACTTCTTTGTCTATGCGGCTTTGGAGGATCAGGGCGATATCCTGGAAGACTTTGATACCAGTCAGGATAAGGTGGTGATGACGGCCCTCTTTACGGCCCTGGGTTACAGCGGCTTAAACCCAATCGCAGACGGGTATTTGCGCTTTTTGGCGGTAGGCAGCACCACTCAGATACAAATCGACCCTAACGGGCTGACCGGGGGGGCTAACTTCGTCACCCTGGCCACGCTCAACGCTACAGCTCCCGGCGGGTTAGGGCTGGGGGCTAACGTGGTGTTTAAACCCTAAAATGTCGGCGCCAATTCCAGGGGTGTGCCTTGGGGTACTCGGCAATTCTTCACCAATGGGTCGAAGAACCCTGGGATTCGGTGTCAGGTCTGTTCCTACCTGCACTCTAGCCCCGCCCGCTCAGCGCCCGCTCAGTCTCGCGTTTTTCTTGCTTGCGCTTGAGAGATTCACGCTTATCGTGGAGCTTTTTACCACGGGCCAGGGCAATGCTGACCTTGATCCAGCCGCCCTTGAGGTAGACCTTGAGGGGCACCAGGGTCAATCCCTTTTGCTCTACCTTGCCAATTAACTTACGAATTTCGTCTCGATGCAGGAGCAGCCGCCGGGGGCGCTTGGCCTCGTGGTTGTAGGCTTTGTTGGTCATGGTGTGGGGCGAAATGTGAATATTCTGTAGCCACAGTTCCCCATCTTTAATTTGGGCATAGCCATCACGCAGGTTGACTTTGCCCTGGCGAATGGACTTTACCTCAGAGCCCAGCAGTTCAATACCAGCCTCGTAGGTTTCTAAAATTTCATACTGGTGGCGGGCCTGGCGGTTGTCGCTAACCACCTTCAACCCTTTACTGTCATCGGCCATACTCGTCTCCTATTCCACCACCACTCGCCACTCGTGCAGCTCGTAGTCTACGCAGTGGTGCTTAATCAGCGGGTCATCGGCCACAATGGCCCTGGCCTCATCCATTGATGCGGCGCGAAATATTAGCATACCACCGCCATATTCGGCCCAGTAGCCGGTCCTAGCCTCGTGACCCCGGCGAATCAGGTCTTTAACGTAGGCCACATGGGCCGGCACGTGTTGATCAAAGGTGGCTTTATCCACGCAACCCTTCTCTATTTTGACAAACCAGGGCATGAGCATCCAAATGTTATTCCATTAAAGACTAGTCTGCTGGGGATGGCGTGACCAGGGCGCAGCAGCTAGGATTCAACCAGGGTGGTGGTGTGCTCAAATGGCCAGTAGCCAGGGTGGGTAGGGTGGCAAAGCCCATACCGGCCCACAGCCCCGGACGCTAGCATAGAGCACAGTCATACCTTGAAATTTAGCCTATAACGAAATCGCTATTGTTGCGTTGCCTAACTGCTATGCAAACCCTTGAAACCCCTACCTTAATGCCCGCTCCTAAGACGGCTCCACCCAGTAAGCATCGTGTTGTTATTGTTGGCGGAGGCTTTGGGGGGCTCTACGCCGCTCAACAGTTGGGCCGAGCTACTCATATAGAAGTAACGCTGATTGATAAGCGTAACTTTCATCTATTTCAACCGTTGCTCTACCAGGTGGCTACGGGCGGTCTATCGCCAGGGGATATTGCCTCACCGCTGCGGGGGGTGCTGAGCCAGCAGAAAAATACTCAGGTGTTGATGGGCGAAGTCACTGACATTGACCCCAATGGCAGAACGGTGACCCTCAAGGACAACAGCACTCTGCCCTACGACACGCTGATTGTGGCCACTGGTATGAGCCACTTCTACTTTGGCCGGGATGACTGGGCCGACATTGCCCCTGGCCTCAAAACTGTGGAAGACGCTCTGGAAATGCGTCGTCGCATCTTTGAAGCCTTTGAAGCGGCTGAAAAAACAAGCGATCCAGAGGAGCAGCGGGCGTTGTTAACCTTTGTGATCGTCGGGGCTGGCCCCACCGGGGTAGAACTCGCCGGAGCTCTGGCAGAACTGGCTTACCACACCCTCAAGCCAGACTTTCGCCAGATTGACACCACAGCCACCCGCATTCTTTTGGTGGAAGGTATGGAGCGGGTGCTACCGCCCTTTCCAGCGGAGTTGTCGGCCCGCGCCCAGCAAGATCTGGAAAAGATGGGGGTGGAAATCTGCACGAAGACCTTAGTAACCGATATTCAAGGTCATCAGATCACCCTCAGGCAGGGCGATGCATTGACTACCCTCCAGGCCGCAACGGTGCTGTGGGCGGCTGGGGTGAGGGATCCTGGCATGGGTGGGATTTTGGCCGAGCGCACTGGCGTAGAGCGAGATCGCGCTGGACGGGTCATCGTTAGCGATGATCTGAGCATCTCCGCCTACCCCAACATTTTTGTGGTGGGTGATTTGGCCCACTTTGCCCACCAGGGCGAGCGCCCCCTACCCGGCGTTGCCCCCGTAGCCATGCAAGAAGGTAAATATGTGGCCAAACTCATCCAAAAACGGCTGCAAAACCAAACCCTGCCCAAGTTTGACTATAAAGACCCTGGTAGCCTTGCCGTCATTGGCCGCAACGCCGCCGTTGTAAATTTTCCAAAGATGAAATTAACGGGCTTTCCAGCCTGGTTTGTGTGGCTGTTCATCCATATTTTCTTCCTAATTGAGTTTGACAACAAACTCATCGTCATGACCCAGTGGGCCACAAACTACATTACTCGCAAGCAGGGCGCCCGATTGATCACGAATTCTCCCGATTAAGTAGCTGGGTGTATTAAACCAAACCTCTAGCGTTTGGCTACCGCTTTGCCATTAGAATAACGCTACCCAGACTCCATCACTACCGTGACGACTTGCTTACATGAGAACGCTAAGCCTGTTTGAAAACGAGCGTCTGTCCCTCGACCGCAGCATTGAGCTATCGGCGGAGTCGTTGCGCCACTATGGTTCTTTGTATCAGCATTGGGCAATCGCGTTCTCCGGCGGCAAAGATTCGACCGCCACCGTTACCCTAGTGTCGTATTTAATCGACCAAGGGTTAATCCCTAAGCCCGACAGCATCACAGTACTCTACGCCGATACCCGCCAGGAACTGCCGCCGCTGCACAATGCGGCCATGGCACTGCTGGATAACTTGCGAAGCCGGGGGTTTGACACTCGCATAGTCTTACCCAAGCTCGATCACCGCTACTTCGTCTACATGCTAGGGCGGGGAGTACCGCCCCCATCCAAGACGTTTCGGTGGTGTACCCCCAAGCTCAAGGTTATGAGCATGGAGCGGGAGCTAGAGACCCTGCGTCAAGAACGGGGGGAAAAGTTTCTGATGCTTACCGGAGTCCGCATTGGCGAGTCGGCGGCGCGAGATCAGCGCATTGCCATGAGCTGTACGCGGGATGGCGGAGAATGCGGTCAGGGCTGGTTTCAGCAGACTACTTCTACCGCCGTGGCCGATACCCTGGCCCCGCTATTGCACTGGCGAGTCTGCCATGTGTGGGACTGGCTGGTGCAGGCCGATGTAGAACTGGGCTTCCCCACCTTCGATATCGCTGAGGTCTATGGCCACAATCCCCAGGACGACCTGGGGGAAACCGAGCCCCTGAATGCCCGCACCGGCTGCATTGGCTGCCCTCTGGTGCAGGAAGATACCGCCCTGGAGCGAGTTTTAGCCAATCCTAAGTGGGCTTACCTGTCTCCCCTGCGGCAACTGCGCCCGCTGTATTGGGAGGTGAAGAAGCCCCAGTACCGCCTGCGGAAGCATGGGGAGGTGAGAAAGGACGGCACATTGGCCAAAAATAAGGTCGCCTGGAGCCACTGACCCTGGAAACGCGAGAGTGGATGCTAGGAGAAATTCTTCGCATTGAAGCGGAGGTGAATGTGAGGGCGACCCAGGTAGGGCAGCCAAATATTTGCCTGATTAATGCCGAAGAATTAGCTCGAATTCATGAACTAATTGCGGCCAAGACCTGGCCCGAAAAGTGGGACGGCACCGAGCATCGGGGCGATGAGTGGCTGCCAGAAATTTTGGCGGATGGTAGCGTACAGCAACTTTTATTTCAGCCAGATAGATAAGTACAAAAAAGCGGTGCTAAATACTACTGCACGTTCTAAGCTGTTTATCAATTTGTTTCAGAAGTGATGTGACTATCTTGATTAAAGAAAGGTTGGGCAAGTTAACATTTTCTTGCGGAAGCCCAGGGCAATATGGGTCGAATATCTCAGGTGAGACTGAAATTGGGATGAACAGCTAAGATAAAGAAAGATACTCTGGCCTCAATATGGTTGACACCACACTGCGTTCATACGGTATCAAAACTGACACTTGGGTGCCTGCTCAGTGGACTGAGTATCTGGCAACCTGTGAAAAAACTGAGCATGGCCAAACCCGATGCTACTACGACAACGGCTGGATGCGGATTGAGATGGCTCCATTAGGCCCCTGGCACGGTCGCGACAATTCCATTGTGTCCAAGGTGGTGGCCCTTTTTGCCACTCTGAGTATTATTCGCGTGGTGGAGTTGACCAATACTTCGTTTCGCAAAGCAGGGGAGCGAGAGGGCCAGCCCGATCTTGCCTTTTACCTGGGAGACGGCTTTGAGCTGCCGCCGCAGACCAATCAGCCTGTGGATATTGACCGTTACGGTGCCCCCCACCTGGTGATAGAAATTGCCTCAACGACGCTGGGCGACGACCTGGGGCGCAAGCGTCTGCTTTACGAGCGCCTGGGTGTGCAGGAATATTGGGTGGTCAATGTGGCAACTTCAGAGGTGCTGGCGTTTGCGGTAAAAGAGGGCGGCAGTGGTGAGATTCGTGACTCTCGGGTGCTGCCAGGGCTGAGCTTGTCTATCGTAGAAGCAGCAATGCAGCGTAGTGCCACGGAGGACGATGGGACGATTGTCCGCTGGCTGCTCCAGACGTTTCAGCCGTGAGATGCCGCTATTGGGATGGCCGAGCAATCTCCACCAGCGCCTCAATCGCTTTTAGATTGGGATCGCCCGCCAGGTAGCCAATGCCCCGGTGCAGGTGCAGCCGGAGCTGAGTGGCTAAGGTTTCTGGATCGGTGCCTAACCCGTCTTGGTGGCAGCGCTGCTTGAGAGCAATCAGCAGTTGATTGGCGATGGGGCCACCGAACACCTGCCAGGTCATTTCCAGGTTGCTGTCGGCGGGAATGGGCACGGGTGAGGGCATCGACGGTTCCGCCAGGGAGCGGCACAGCGCCCAGCGACAGAGCACATTCCAGGTGGGGATTTTGGTGACGCGCTTGAGCTTGAGCAGTTGGTCTTTGGCGGATTGGGAGAGTTTGATGCGGTCTGTAGGGGGGTGCATGGGCGGGAGGGTGAAGGGTGAGGGGTGAAGAGTGTGGGGGGGGTAGAGCTGGCTTTTGGGGTTGGTGGGGAGGTGGACTGTCCGACTTTGGGGCGTTATTAATCATGCTGGTGAGCATTTTTTGCATTGAGGTGTAGTCTTTCCGAAGATCATGGCCTGTCTTCGCAGAAATATAGCCGCATTGGACAGCGAACGAGATCCAGGTTTGGGTTCCGCAGCTTCTGCCAAAGAATCACTCAGTTTTGCTATGAAGGCGGATTGATACATTCTTTTACACCAGGCTTCAGCCAGGTTAGCGCAGACAGAACGGGAGGATCGCCGCATTTGATCGGTTAGGGAATAGCGCTCTTCCTTGGGAAACTGCCCGGAAATTTTAAAGATATCCATCGCTGACCGAAAAGCTATTTTGTAGACTTCTAAATCCTCATGGTCTTGCACCAGCCCTCGCGTCATCGCAAAACTCCATCTACTACCCTTCACCCTTTACTCTTCACCAAAAATAGCCATCCTTAACCGCTGTAGACCGACTCATCGGGTCATAGTCCAGTAGATACTCCCTAGCGACCACCCCTGCCTCCCGCAACCGCTCCACTTCCTCAGCGCGGATCTCGGTATCGGTAGAGAGCAGGATGACCTGATGGCTAGCCTGGGGAAAATAGCGCTCAACCAGGTGGTTGCGGTGTTCTGAGTCGAGCCGCCCCAGGGGCGTGTCGATCGCAACGGGAATCTGCCGACCAGAGGCGTTGGCTAAACCCCAAAGCAACGCAATGGCAAGAATCTGTTTTTCCCCCGCTGACAAACGGTGTTTGGGCAAAAGTTCACCACTCTGGTCATAAAGGGCTAGCTTAAAGGTTTCAGTATCAATCTGCACCCGATGGACGAAATCAGGTTTGCGCAGCAGGTAGAGAAAGTGCTTAGTCACCAGGTCTTCCAGGTGGTTGAGTTTGTGCAGCTTAAGCTTCTGCTTAAACAGGGCCAGGGTTTGCTTCACCCGAGCCGCAGATTTTAGTAAATGATTAGTATTTTTAAGATCGATGGCCAGCTGGCTGTAGGTCTGCAAGTCTTTTTTAGTACGCTCCGTGGCCTGGTTGATCTGGCTCAGTCGTTGCTCGGCCTGGCTGTGGGCTGTAGTGAGCTGAGCCACCTTCGCCTGGGCTGCTTTTACGTGCTGGGAAAGCTTGTCATAAATTTCTTCAGTTGCACAACTGGCCAGGTAGCGGTCTAGAGCTTCTAGGTCGGCCTGACGCTGCTGGGCCGCTTTGAGGTGCTGTTTAGCCTGGCGCTGTTGGCGGGGTAAGATATGCCCCAGCATTTGTTCTAGCTGATGCAGGTGGCCACTTTCAGCGTCCAAATAAATCCCTGGGCTGGGTTGGCTAGAGCCGTTTGGCGAGTGTTCAGAAAGTCTTGGATTTGTTGGGCCGGCTGTTCACCCAGAGCATCTTTAGTAAACGCCAAAAGAGCCTGCCTTTGCGCCTCCAACAGATCTTGGGCCAGCTCATACTGCTGGTACCGTACTTCAGCGTGGGCCTGGGTTTGGGCTTGGGCCAGCAGCGGTTGAATCAACGCCAGGGGTAACGCCCCGGCAGCCAACTCCCGCAGTTGGCTTTTGCTGGTGGTTCAGATCGGCTTCCATCTGGGCGCGTTTGGCTTCAAGCTGAGCCTTCTCAGCGGCAATTTTTCCCCCCCTCGGCCAAAAACTTATCTTGGGCCGCCTGCAGTTCTTGCTCAGCCCATTCCTTTTTGTTGGTGAGCGAAGCCAGTTCCTGCTTGGCTTTGCCCTTTTGCTCGGCAAGCTGGTGCAGTTGAGCCTCAATTTCCTCAATTTTTTGCAAGTCGTTGCCTTGGGCCAGCTGCTTACGCTTGCGGGCCACCAGCACATCCAGGTCGGTGTCGAGGCGCTCTGGCAACTCCAGCCCCAAAAGAGACTGCATCGCCTGCACCACCCCACTGGGTAGCTCATCCTGGTCGGCCAGCTCTGCGACCTGTTCACCATCAAACAAAAACAAATTTGAAATGCCCAGGGGCAATAGCGCCTCAATGCGTTCATCCCAGCCTTTAATCAGATCTTCGGCCAGTTTGCCATCCTGGTAAACCATCAGGGTATCCCGCCCGGTTTTACCCAACCGGCTCCACTGGCGACAAAGGCGAAACTCCGTCGGCTGTGGGGCAGAGTTCAGGGTATGCTCCAGGGTAAGTTCTAGTAGGGCAGGCTGGTCTCCGGCTTGGCGGTTACGGCACTGGTTGAGAAAATCCGCATAGGCTAAACTGCCCCGTGTTGAACATTGCGCTCGCGACCCATAGAGCACCAGCCGCAAGGCATCCATTAGGGTGGTTTTACCGCCGCCATTGAGACCACCAATCAGGATGATCGGCTGGTTGGCTTTGCCCACGGCATTAGGCTGGAGGTTGAGCCGATGCTGCCCGGCGTAGGGGCCAAAGTTTTGCAGGACGAGGGATTGGAAGAGCATGGGGAGGGGGTGGTGGGGGTGAGGAGGTGAAGGGGTGGGAGGGTGGAGGGCCGAG
>JAAUUR010000520.1 GCA_012031045.1 Leptolyngbyaceae cyanobacterium SM2_5_2 | reverse complement strand
ATGGAGAAGTGGAAAGCTACGACGACTTTGCCAACTACAACGAGCAAGCCCTGAACCTGCTAACGGCCAAGTTTGCGCCCGTGCCAACCTGGGTGTATCCTCCCCTGGCCAAGCTGCTGGCCGCCTTTGATCTGCATGAGTGGAGCCACCAACACGGCAACTTTATTTCTCCCCACAATGCTATTTTTGAAGCCCAGCGAGCGGGCATTGAGACCCACCTACAGCAACGTTGGGGCGATCGCATCAAAGTCTTCAAAGCCTTCAACTTCTGCAAGCCCTTTTTGCCAGAGCAAGTGTTGGAGCAGGTCAAGCAAGAAGGCTATGACAAACTCCTCATTTATCCCCTGCTGGTGGTAGATTCCATCTTTACCAGCGGCATTGCCGTGGAGCAGGTTAACGCCGCCCTGGCCCAACTGGCCGATGGCCGCGAACACTGGGTGAAGGGAATGCGCTACATTCCTTCCTTCTTTGACGCGCCGGACTACATTGATTTGCTGGCCCAGCTGGTAGAAAAAAAGATTCAAAAAGATCTAGCGGTGGCCCACCTGCCCTCGCAAACCGGCATTGTCCTCATGAACCACGGCTGCCCCTTCGAGGCCAAGGGTTTTACCTCCGGCATTGATGAAAGCCAGAAACTCTACGACCGGGTGCGGGAACGCCTGATCCAGAAATACCCGCTGATTTCCGTCGGCTGGCTCAACCACGATACTCCCCTGATTAAATGGACGCAGCCCAACGCCGCCCTGGCCGCCCGCAACCTCATCGACCTGGGGGCCACAGCGCTGGTGTTTATGCCCATTGGCTTTGCCACCGAAAACCACGAAACTCTGCTGGATGTTGAGCACATCATTTCAGCCCTGCGCCGTAAGCGCCCGGATGTGACCTATGTGCAAATGCCCTGCGTCAACGATCAGCCTGAGTTTTTAGCCATGGCCGCCACCTGGGCCGATAAACCCATTGCCGACCTGCTAGAGGCTGAAGCGTTGGCGGTAAATCCAGCCCTGGCGTCCATGCAGGCGGCGGCGGTACAAAACCATAACCACGGTCATCACAGCCACGATCACGATCACGGCCACAGCCACGATCACAATCATGGCCATCATCATCACGACCACTAAGTTGTGGAATTAACCTAGGCGGACGGGTCACGGATTAACCTGTACAAAGGCTGCAATGCTTTGCCGCCCCCGTTGAGTGTTGCCAGTGGTTAAGTAATCCAGCAAGACTCCTTGAAAAAGGTGAAACAGCAATCGCGCTGTTGTTTTGTTCTGGGTTAGCGCGGTTAGCGCGTTGATCCACTGCTGCGTTTCACGTTCTAGAAATTCCTGAGTTGCCCTGTCGCCTTGAATAGCTCGCTGATTCAGGGTCATGGTCAGCTTCAAGAGGCCCAGCATGTCTGGGGCCGTAAATTGCTGCCACATAGCCAGCAAAGCGTCTGCTAAAGAGGCTTTGCTGGCTATGGCGACGTTTTGCAGCGATCTTAGCTGTTCCCGTAGGCGCACCTCCAGCAGCGCAATGATCTCCCGCTCTAGCTCTTGTTTAGAACCAAAGTGATAGACCAGCATGCGCCCGCTGGTGCCGATGCGTTTAGCAATAACGTTTATGCTGGCGTCTAGTGCGCCAACTTCAATAGCCATCTCCAGGCATTTTTCTAACAGCACTGCTTTCTTTTGGGGTTCTGTGGGGCGGCTCATAGGTTGACAGTTAACGTAACAGTCATTACATTTATAGTTAACGTAATGACTGTTACGTTAACATCGTTCCGTTAGGTAATCACCATGACTAGACAAGATAACGCCAGCGTCATCCTGGTTGGGTTTGGTATCTGGGCCGCGGCTACCCTGGTGTATCAGCAAGTGGGCGCTTACTTCTTTGAGGGGTCTGCGCTCACCTATTGGCTCAATATCGTCAGCACCAGTGGGCTTTGCATCCTTGCGTTTGTGGGGCTGATGCGATGGCGGCAGATTGCCCCTCAGGACTGGTTGCAGGGAGTAGCCTGCCTCGCTTTGCCCGGTATGCTGGGCGAAATCCCTATCCTGGCTAACTTTGGGGATCTGATGAGTGTTATGCAGCCAGAAACAGCCGGGCGCTATGGGGCCTTTTTGTTTGCCTGCTACTCGGCTCTGATTGGCTTTGCTTGGCTCATAGCAACGCGGGCCGCACGTAAACCGTTGCCCGCCGCTGAAAGCGCACTCTAGAACCAGAGGCTGTGTGGATAGCATTCTCCGATTGGCAATTCACTGTTCTGAGCCATAATGGGGCCAGATTGACTCACCGCCCCTATGCCTGACCTGCCCCACCGCACAAGTTCTCTACCCTGGCAAATTAGCCAAGGGATTCAGCGCCTGAGCGAGTGGGGCGAATATCAATTGTCAAAGTTAAACGTGAGTGGCCCCAACCTACCCCAATGGCCCTGGTTAGAACCCCTCGGGCGAGGGCTGTTTTGGCTGGTAGTAGCGGCCCTAGCTCTATGGGCTAGCTGGCTGGTGTACCGAGGCTTGGTGGCCTACCTAAATCAGCGGCAGCGGCGCGAGGGGGTAAGCCAGCCACAACTTACCGCTGAGGAAGCCCTGAAACAAGCGGCAGACTGGTGGCGACAGGCCCAGCGGTTGGCCCAAGCCGGGGACTATGCCGGGGCCTGCACCGCCCTCTACATGGCGGCATTGATTAGGCTTAACGACACTACTTGGTGCCTTACCAGGTCAGCCGTACCGATGGCGAATACCTCCAGTCCATGGCAGCTCAGCCTAGCCGTCCCTACGAGCTGCTGATTCGCACCCACGAGCGCCTGACCTTTGGTCAGGCCCTGGCCACCGAAGAAACCTACCAGCGCTGCCGCCGCGCTTACCAGGAGATTGCCCAGCCATGACTCGTACCTGGTCGTGGAATCGCCGCACCCTGGGGATGGCGTTGCTGGCCCTGGCCTTGCTACTGGGGTTGATGGTTTTAGGCGCACCGGCTACCAACCGGCTAAACAGCGGCTCTACCTGGCACCGAGGCCAGCGGGCTATAGCGCCTGGTATGCTGCCCTGGCAGAGCAGGGCATTCCGGTGCAGCGCTGGCAGCGCCCGGTGGAAGATTTGCTGCAACAGCTAGAGGA
>JAAUUR010000519.1 GCA_012031045.1 Leptolyngbyaceae cyanobacterium SM2_5_2 | reverse complement strand
CAGGTGCGCACCTCCTGACCAATGCAGACCTGGGTGCCAAAGAGCTGCTGGAGCTGATCGGTCAGCACCTCTTCCCAGGCGGCCGCGTTGCGACCTACATCAATGGCCTGGATCAGCTCCTGGTTAGAAAACTGAAACCCATTTACCGCCGGGTCAAAATTAGGCAGCGCTACGGTGCGGTTGGGCCGCGCCTGGAGCTGGGCCACCAGCTCTCCGTAGCGGCTGGGGGGAACGATCATCTCCCCCGTACTGGAGGGTTGGGCCAGGGGCTGAAGCGGGTGCTCCGCAGGGGACAGCCAGGCCGCCAGGGCTGGGGGCTGGGGGCGGACGGCTAGACCCGCTGAGGGTCGCGCCGCCAGGGCCATGTAGGGAGAAATCTGCACCGTCATGAAGGCGGTCAGCGTCGCCATGATCAGCCAGCGAAAGCGAGGGAATCTGAGGTTAACCATGGAGTACAAGCAGGAGCTGAGGGTAGTCCAATGAATAAAACATCCAGCCTATGCCCTCACCCTAAGTCCTTCGCCCCCCAGAGGGCAAAGGACTTTGAGCGCTCTGGCTCCCCTTGTCCCGTTTTGGGAGTAGGCTGCAGGACGCGCATAGCAGGGATCGGGGATGAGGGTCGAATGGATAATTTTTTTCGGTTACCCTCGTTCATCTTTGAATTATGCAGCGCCTAATTTTTCACGATCGGTCGAATACGGGTGCTCAAATCCTATGCAGTTTGCCATACTTACTCAATCCAGCGAGTTATATCGAACGTTGTTCCCGTTAGCTTAATCATTTTGCCATCAGCATCAAACAAAGGGCCACCCCGAGCATTGACATAGCGTACCTCGCCATCACTGGCTCGAATGATTCGTAAGTTTGCTTCAAACGCCTCCCCCTTCATGGCTGGGGCGCGGATTGTGTCCTCATGGAGCTGGAGATCGTCGGGGTGAATCAGGGTCAGCACTTCCTCATGGTTGGGTGCAGGCCGATTGGGCTCAAGGCCGTGGATCAAAAATAATTCCTCAGTCCAGTAGGTGATCTGCGTGTGCAAATCCACCTCCCAAGATCCGATTTGAGCGACTTGTTGAGCGGTGCGGAGCATTTCTTCGGAACGTCGCAGTTGGGTTTCAATCTGCTTGCGTTGGTCAATTTCCTGCTGCAGACGGGCATTGGCCGCCATCAGTTCTTGCCAGAGATTGGCCGTAATGCTGTCCATCATCATTTCTGGCAGGGGAGGCCCTCCTTTCGGCGGTTGAGTATCTGGAGCGTAGGCGGGGTTGAGGCAGTATCCCTGGCCGTAGTGAGTTTGAATCAAATCTTCAGCCCCACCGGCCTGTTCTAGCTTGCGGCGCAGGCTGCGGATATGGCTTTTGATCGTAGCGTCGCTGGGCATCTCCTCATCTAGAGTCCAGAGGCGATCGCCAATTTCGCTGCGGGGAAACATCTGCTGGGGGTGCCCCAGCAGCAGTTCCAGCACTTGGTACTCTTTGCGGTTGAGTTTGACCGCCTGGCCCTGGCAGGTGACTCGGCAGGCGGTGGGGTCGAGCCGCAGCGTTCCCCAGGCAAGGGTTGGATTGGCCCGACGCAGCCCCCGTCGCGTTAGGGCTTGCAAGTGAACCAGCAGGTCTGGGACTGGAAGCGGTTTTGTCAAGCAGGCATCGGCACCGTTTTCTAAGCCCTGTAGGCCCGTTGCGGCATCCCCGGCGTCAACGATCAGCAAAATTAGGACTGGGTTACCGACCTCGCGCAAACGACGGCACAGGGATACCCCGTCTACCTGGGGTAATTTAGCCTCTAGCAAAACAACATCATATAGAAAGGCTCGCAGCAGACCCCAGGCGTCTTCCCCATCGGTGGCAACATCGACGATTAAACCCTGGCGAGAGAGCTCTCGATGCAGCTCAGTCTGTAACGGTTTGTCCGCAGAAACGAGCAAAATTTTCATAGCTTAACCACTCGGTTTAAAAAGTTGGCTGGCATGATTTTTAAAATTACACGAATTTTTCACCTTTCGATGCCATCATAATTTCCACAGCGTACCGAGTGGCTCATGCGCCATAAAAAATATGGTTTCTGCTTTAAATAGTGCCCGTGACGTAATTAAGAAAGATGCCTTAATCAGCGGCATTTCCAATGCCCTTATTAATGGTGCCATTGGCTGGTTTATGTTTCGAGGTAAAGACACGCTACCCCTCACCGTCGATACCATATCGGCCCATGAGAAAACGGTCTTCTCAACTGGAGTAATGACGGCATTTATTTTATCGGTCATTTTGGGTGCGATCGCCTTCTCTAGCTTTGGCAAGAAAGCCCGATCTCTCCATCTGGCATCACCAGAATTGTTAGATCGTCCTTTCTTTTTCTTTGGGTTGAGAACGATTTTGTTCTATTCCCTGTTTGTGTTTGGTACAGCCGCCTTAGCTGCTCTGTTTGTGCAAAAGTTTGCTGGAACAATTTTGGTTACACCGTTGGTCGGGGCCATTGTGTTAGGAGCGATCGCAGGGGTTGCTGCCTGGTTTATTAACGCAGCGGTGATGAAAGCCATGCTGCGCCCTGAGTAGATCTTGCAGGTTTTAATTAATGAGATTCAAGGAGATTTTGTCAGAATGACTATTCTGGATGGATTCAAGCTAAATGGCCAAGTGGCCATCGTGACCGGCGGCGGGGCCGGTATTGGTCGCGGCATTGCCGAACTGTTTGCCCAGGCTGGGGCGGCGGTGGTGGTCAGCGATTTGAAGGAAGAAACCGCCGCTGCGGTGGCCGATAGCATCAACGCTGGGGGTGGCAAAGCTATTGCGGTGGCCTGCGATGTCACTAGTGACGAGGCTCTAGCAAATTTAGTCAACGTCGCCATCTCTACCTTCGGCAAAATTACCATCCTGATCAACAATGCTGGGGGAGGTGGCCCAAAGCCCTTTGATATGTCAATGGATACGTTTATTTGGGCCTACAACTCAACGTGTTTTCGGTGTTTCACCTGTGTCAGCTTTGCGCTCCTCACATGGAAGCGGCCGGGGGCGGGGCGATCTTGAATATCTCCTCCATGGCGGGAGACAACAAGAATAAAAACATGGCTTCCTACAGTTCTTACTAAGGCGGCAGAGAGCCACCTG
>JAAUUR010000046.1 GCA_012031045.1 Leptolyngbyaceae cyanobacterium SM2_5_2 | reverse complement strand
GGTAACTCCCCCTTGGTTCCGCCTCGCCCCTTCAGCGCCCTGATTTTTGACTGTGATGGCACCCTAGCGGATACTCTGCCCCTGCACTACCAGGCGTGGGCTGAAACGGTTCGCCGGTTTGGCGGCCATTTGCCAGAAACCTGGTATTTTCAGCGGGCTGGGGTTTCTACCGTCGATTTGATTCACAAAATCAACCAGGATTTTGGCTATAACCTGCCAACTAAACCCGTAGAACGGGCCAAACGCCAGCGGTTTTCTGAGCTGCTCTCCGAGGTGCAGCCCAATGATCCGGTCACAAAAGTCGTGGCGGCCTACGCAGGGCAGGTGCCGATGGCCGTGGCTTCGGGTGGGGCACGCCAGAATGTGGAACGCACCCTAGCAGCGATAGGCTTAGCCAAAACCTTTCAGAGCATAGTCACCATCGAAGCTGTTGGCCAGGGTAAACCAGCACCAGATTTATTTCTTCTGGCGGCCCAACAGCTAAATTGTTCACCAGAAGGCTGTATTGTCTACGAAGATAGCGATGTGGGCATTCAGGCTGCCGTAGCTGCCAACATGCGCTGGATTAACGTAGCCGGTTTGGGAGCGTGGCACCGACTGGCTATGGCCTAAAGCCTACCCTAAGGCGCTGCTGAAGCCTGGGGAAAGGCCACCGCCGCAGTTGGGGAAACCTGGGATTGCGGTGGATAAAGCCTGACTTGCCAGGGCTGAATCACCGCCCTAACACAACAGCCAACCGGAATAGCTTGATGAGCGGGCAGCCGGGCGTAGACAGCTTGCCCCCTTGGCGTTGTCAAACAATATTTGTACTCCCGCCCTAAAAATTGCCGCTGACGGACAACCAAAGGCGCATCCTCTTCAATTTCCAGATGCAAGTCTTCCTGGCGAATCATTAAATCGCCGTGGGTGAGAGCTGTACCATCAGCCACGGTTTCAGCCACAGCGGGTAGCTCTAGATAACCCAGTTCGCTGGCCCAGCCCTGATCTTGGCGGTGGGCGGGCACAAAGTTGGCCTGGGTGACAAATTCAGCAATAAAGCGAGAAGCCGGGGTGGTGTAGATCTCCTCCGGTGTCCCTACCTGTTCCACCCGCCCGCGATGCATAACGGCAATTCGATCGGCCATGGCCAGGGCTTCTTCCTGGTCGTGGGTAACAAATATCCCAGAGGCGTTGACTCGCTTGAGGATATCCCGCACCTCTTGACGCAGATAGAGGCGAACCTGCACATCCAGATTACTGAACGGCTCATCCAGCAAAATCAGGCTGGGGCGAGGAGCCAGCGCCCTGGCCAGTGCCACCCGCTGCTGCTGCCCGCCGGATAGCTCATGGGGAAAGCGTTTTTCTAAGCCAGATAGGCCGACCAGGGCGATCGCCTCCTCCGCCTGTGGCTGAATCTGCTTGGTTCCTACCCCTCCTGGTCGGGCCAACGGCTGGAGGCCAAAGGCCACATTTTTCTCCACCGTGAGATGAGGAAACAGCGCATAGTCTTGAAACACAATGCCCACATCGCGACGCTCTGGCGGTAGCCAGCAAGCGCTATCCATCGGCTGTTGCCCCAGGTAGACAGTGCCATTGTCGGGACGCTCAAACCCAGCAATTAACCGCAGTAATGTGGTCTTTCCACAACCCGATGGCCCTAGCAGAGCTAGAATCTCACCCGGTTGCAACGTCAGGCTAACCTCCTCCACCGCTGGCGGGGCGCTTGGCGTGTAACGCTTGGTAATGGCATCAAGGCGGAGGATATCTAAGGGTGTCATAGCAGCCTAGCGGTAGCAGTTGAGGTTGAGAGGCGGTGCGTCTCTGCCAGTTATCCTACCTCCTGTTGAGGATAGCTTGCATTAGTCCAGCGCTAGTATAGAAAGGCAGAAGGCAGCTTCCGGGTATCAACCTAAGGCGGGACATTGTTTAGCCAGGAATCTAGGAGCTAGGAGATGGAATCGATTCATAGCAACACTCCTAGCTTCTAGCTCCTAAATTCTCCGCTTCGCTACCGTCCCGGCCTAAGCGGATAACCCCAGTTTCCCACTAACCCCGCTGGGGTGAGCGCAACGTGGAAGAAACAAAACAGTTTCCAGTTTGGCAATAATCAGGGGATTTTGGCATTGATTAGGTTTTGTTTCTTAGGAGAAGGCAAAAGAGAAATCCTAGGCCCATTAGGGCTTTTACCTTCAACCTATGGGAGTGCTATTTCGGCTACTGGTAATAGACCTCTCCAGAAAAGATTTTTGATGGGCTTGTAGTAAGGGCTTCAGCCCTTATTTTGACAATTATTGGAGAGGGCTAATAGGCCATATTTCTAGGCTTTTGCTTGGTTTAAATCCCCCAATAGCGGAGCCAAAATTTCATTAAGCTGGCCAGCTTTCATCAGTTCTGCATAAGTTTCAGCTTCCAGGGCCTGCAATTCTGAGATCAGTTGTTGGGCCGCCAATTCTTTGAAATCAGGATGATCAACCTTTAACTGCTCAATGCGCTGTTCAATGCTGGTTAACTCTTCTTTGATTAGCTGAGTTTGAGTAGTGTAAAAGCTCGTGTCTAGCCCGGGGCGATCTTCAGCCTGCTGGAGGTAATCCAAAGCTCGGTTGAGGGCGGCTTGGCGGGCAATGGTCTCTCGATAGGTCTTCTGCACGGGCGAATCACCCAGAAGATTGAGCCGCGACAGCAGGGGTTGAATGGTCAACCCTTGCACTAACAGGCTAAAGAAAACCGCCCCAAAAACGGTCGCAATTATTTCAGCTCGTCCGGGGAAAAAAACTGGAATGCTGAGCGCCAAAGCCATCGAAATAGCACCCCGCAGCCCACTCCACCAGAGTACTACCTGCTCTGACAAGCTTAAATTTGAGGTTGAAATTTGATTGCTGAACCAGCTCAAGATAAACACAAACACCAATCGCGATAGGGTCATGGCCAAAACAGTTACGGTAATCACCCAACCATTGGCCATCAGCGTTTCAAAGCGAATTTGGTTGCCAATGAGCAAAAACACAATTGAGTTTACAAAAAAGGCAATGAAGTCCCAAAATTCGGTGACAATGGCGCGAGTGCGCGGGTTCATCCCTACCCGTGAACCATAGTTACCCAGCACCAACGCCATGGCCACGGTAGCAATGACGCCAGAACCGCCAAATTCTTCGGCCAGTAGGTAGGCTCCGTAGGCTGCCACCAGGGTGAGCGATTGCTCCACCAGGGGCAGGTCAAATCGTTGGGTGAGGTAGGAGATGGTTACGCCAACCAAAAGCCCCAGCCCCAGGCCAATGCCCACTACCGCCAATAGGTCTCTGAGAATGAGCTGCGGGGCCAGATCAGATTGGCCAAGGGAGAAAGCCAGCAAAAAACTGAACGCGACAATGGCGGTACCGTCGTTAAACAGGCTTTCGCCTTCCATTACGGTAGCGAGGGTTTTGCCCACCCCCAAGGCCTTAAATAACGACATCACCGACACTGGATCCGTTGCTGATAGGCAGGCCCCAATCAGCAACGCTGTGGCGGCTGAGAGCCCGGCAAACTGGGTCAGGCCGTAGGCAATGCCAGCCACCGATGCCGCTACTCCGAAGACAGCATAAAGGCTAACTGGCGTCAGTTGCTCTTTCAGGTGGGCCCAGTTAGAGTTCCAGGCGGCCTCAAACAGCAGGGGAGGCAAGAAGATAGATAAAATTAATCCTGGCGATAAGCTCACCAGCCGCACATCCAGAAAGGCCAGGCAGGCTCCCACAATCACCAGCAAAAGCGTGTAAGGAATCTTGCGAAACCAGCCAAACATCTGGGATATAGCCGCGACTGAAAGCGACACACAGAGCACCAGCAAAAATTGCTTGAGCTGGTTGTCAATGGCAATTACGCCCGTAACTTCAGATTCCACCATCATGGTTAACGTGCCTAGCTCTACAGAACGAGGCTACCGGAAAACAGTCCAGCCGGATAGTTCCATAGAGCACGCCGATGGAAAACCTATTGCCGATGGAATAGGTACCATAGGCATTTGTGAAGGGCTATGGTTAGCTTTGTAGAGCAAGCTTGAGTGCCCCCCTGGTTTACCCAGCATCAGTTTGCTAAGTCGCTCACCCAACGCCCTTGAAACCCGATAACCTCTCCGGCAGCCACGGCTCTAACTCCCTCGACGCTGGCCCCCTCTATGCCCTGTTAGCCTACGGGAGCTGGGGGTTACTGCCGGTTTACTGGAAATTTTTTGGCTCTGTTCCAGCCGTAGAAGTGCTCAGCCACCGCATGATCTGGTCGGCGGTGTTCCTCTGCGCGATTCTACTGGTGCAGCGGCGGTTGCCAGACTTGCTCGCCCTACTGAAATCCGCCAAACAGGTGCGGGTGTTGTTTCTCACTGCCAGCCTGCTCAGCTTCAACTGGGGATTGTACATCTACGGGGTGAATAGCGATCGCGTCGTCGAAGCCAGTTTGGGCTACTACATTAACCCATTAGTGACAGTTCTCCTGGGGTTTATTTTTCTGAAAGAACGGCTCCATCGTGGTCAGCAGGTTGCCGTTGTCCTGGCCACGGTTGGGGTGGCCTACTTCATCTGGCAACTGGGCACCGTCCCGTGGATTGCCCTGGGTCTGGCGATTTCCTTTGCCTTCTACGGGTTGCTCCGTAAGGTTGTGCCCGTTGCCCCCCTGGTGGGCCTGGCGGTGGAAACCTTACTCATTACGCCAATTACCCTAACATTTGTCGGTTATCTAGGGTTCACGGGCAATGGCCACTTTACTAGCTCCCCCCAAATGACGCTCCTGTTTGTGGGGGCAGGGGTAGCTACATCCATGCCGCTGCTGTGGTTCAACAATGCCGCCAAGCGGCTGACACTCGCGACGCTGGGCTTCTTCCAATATCTGGCGCCTTCCCTTTCCCTACTCCTGGGAGTCTTTTTATACGGAGAACCCTTTACCCCCACCCATGCCGTGACCTTTAGCTGTATTTGGCTGGCCTTGCTGCTGTATTCCTTCACAGCCCTTCGCAAGCAGCCCCAGGGTAGGGGGTAATTCGGTGCAGCCCTTAGGCGAAACCGCTAAACTAAGGTATCCGGATTTTGTCACCCCAGTGTCCCATGATGTATTCACCGGATATCTATAAAAATCTGCCCCAGGAAGAACCAGAGGTTCAATTTCCTCCTGCCGGAGATTGGCTAAGCGATGAACCCCCCATGGAGACCGAACTACATGTGCGGCAAATGCTGCTGCTGATTCAATGCCTAGATTGGGTCTGGCACAACCGCACGGATTATTTTGCCTGCGGCAATATGACCATCTACTACAGCCAGCGTCAGCGCAAGTCTGAAGACTTTAGAGGCCCAGATTTCTTCGTAGTTTTAGGCACTGAACAGCGCACCCGCAATAGCTGGGTCGTGTGGGAGGAGGGTGGCCAATATCCCAATGTCATTGTTGAGTTGTTATCTAAGAAAACCGCCAAAATTGACAAGGGGCTAAAAAAGCAAATTTATCAAGATGTTTTCCGCACCCCTGAGTATTTCTGGTTTGACCCCTACGGCCTAGAATTCGCTGGCTTTCGGATTGTTGCTGGCATCTACGAGCCCATCACCCCAAACGAGCAGGGTCATATCTGGAGCCAGCAGCTAGCGCTTTACTTGGGCGTTTATGGCAACAGGCTGCGCTTTTTCTCGGCGGATGGCGAGCTGATCCTTTCCCCCGATGAGGCGGCCATTCGGGAGATCCAACAAGCCAACGAAGCCAGACAACAGATTGAAGCCGTTACCCAACAAGCCGAACAAGCCAGACAACAGGCTGAAGCCGCTACCCAACAAGCCGAACAAGCCAGACAGCAGGCCGAGCGACTGGCCGCCAAGTTACGAGAATTGGAGATTGACCCAGACTCCCTGCTCTAGCGCTTAACTCTCCCAGAGCCCTATTCGCCCAGAAAAATAGAGGATAGGAGCCGGATGTCTTCTGGTCGCATTTGCGAGGCAATTTCTAGAACCCGCTGGCTGTCTATCCTCAGCACCGTAGCGTTAAAGTTACGCAGCACATCCAAAATGGTGATACGACCGCTAGCCGCCACCTTGAGCACCGCCTCCTGCATCAGCTGCCAGGCTTCGCCAGCCTCATCGGTGGTGGAAATCGTAGTGGAAATCATCCGCCACAGGAATTGACCGATAAAACTGTCAGACATCTCCCGCAGACTCTCAACATCCACAGGAATTTCCTGAACCAGCAGGTCGCGGGCTTTGGTTTCGTCAATCCGCAGGAGGGTGAGCAACATCTGCAAATCACGACTGGCCATGCCAGTGCGGGCAAACTCCTCCAGGTCAGCCAGGGAAATGGGTGGCGCTTCCAGGTCGCCGTAGGTAATTTGAATATCCTCAACGGCGTTGGCGGCGGCAGTAAAGCCGCTGAAGCCAACCAGAGCCGCTGTTACCAGAGCCAAAGCCACAAGCCTGTATTGGCATCGCAACGAACGCTCAACAGAACCTGGCCAATCGTGTTGTTTTGCCATGCTAACTGTTAGGGTCATATTCACAGTGCTCCTCGGTCAAAATAAGTCTTCCCCCAAAAGACGGTGCAAGAAGTAGACAAGTTTCTCGTAGTCATCCCCATTAAAGCCATAGAAAATAAAGCTATACTACCCTTCCGGAGTCTTGACGATGGCGACAACGCAGCGACTGATTGGGCTAATTCCAGCGGCGGGGCAAGGCACCCGGCTAGCACCGCTACCCATGAGCAAAGAGCTATATCCGTTGGGGTTTCGGGCCGTGGCGGGCAAAGTTGACCCGCGCCCCAAGGTGGTGTGCCACTACCTGCTCGAAAAAATGCATCGAGCCGGAGTCAAGGAAGCCTTCTTCATCCTCCGGCCTGGCAAGTGGGATATCCCTCACTACCTGGGTGACGGAGCCGATTTAGGGATGCGGTTAGCCTACCTGACGGTGCATGTGCCCTTTGGGGTGCCCTTTAGCCTGAATCAAGCCTACCCCTTTGTGCAAGAGGCCACGGTGGTGATGGCTTCCCCGACATCCTATTTGGCCCAGCGGAAGCCTACTCAACGCTACTGCAACGGTTGCATTCCAGTCATGCAGACGTGGTGCTGGGCCTGTTTCCCACAGACCAACCGGAGAAGGTTGGCGTGGTCGAGTTTGAGGAAACCGGGCGAGTAGTGGGGATTTACGAAAAATCAGCCTATACCCACTTGCCCTACATGTGGGCGATCGCCGTCTGGCAACCCTCATTCACCAAGTTTCTGCACCAGTTTGTTAGCCAACGGCAGCACACCTTAATTGGTGATCAAATTCCCCAGGGGATTAAGGAATTTCCGGCCTATGCCGAAACGCCGATTGGAGATGTTATCCATGCCGCCCTAAAAACAGGGCTACGGGTAGAGGCCGAAGTATTAGCAGGTGGCTTCTATCTGGATATTGGCACCCCAGATAATCTGAGAACAGCAATGGCGCAATTTACCTGAGCAAGCCACAGCAGAGGGCTCACGGAAGTGGGATGCACCCCAGTAGAAGCCAAGCTAAAGAGTAACGCTGACGCGACGACCCACCCTAAGAAATCCCTACAATAATTGAATCTGTCTGTCCTAAAAGCTATCATTATCCTACTATGATTACTGTGTAAACGTGCCCTTGGGGATAGCAGGGCTAGGCTTAGAAGAATGCAAAACTCCTGCTTTTTAGAAAGCCTTAGATCGACAACCTATTAGTGAGGTATTTCAATGAATCTTAATCAAGATATTGTAACTGTCAGACCGGTAGAAGCCATTGATACCATTCAAAAACTACCCAACTATGTGGGCATTTCAGAAAAGACGGCGGGCTCTACTGGGATATCTATGAATATTGTGATCATCCCCCCGGCGGCAAAGGCAGAGCCCCATTTTCACGATGGATTTGAAACCGCTATCTACTTGCTAAAAGGTGACGTGCAAACGTTCTATGGAGAAAATCTGTCTAAATCCGTAATCAATAAGCAGGGAGATTTTATCTTTATTCCTGAGGGTGTCCCCCATCAGCCGGTGAATTTAAGTAGCACGGAAGAGGCCGTTGCCCTCGTCTCACGTAATGACCCCAATGAACAGGAAAGCGTGCAGGTTTACACGCCAAATTGATGGAGGCACCAGATTAATCCCCCCGGCCCACCCACGGGAACGAAACGACCAGCACTGATGGCCGCACCTTTAGTCTGATGCTTAATACTGGGTCACTAGGTCAGCACAGCGGCACAGTATGGTTGAAACCTGGTTTTTTGATCGCCGGTCTAACGACATGGCTTGCCTTTTGGTAAAGAAACCAGGTTTCTGTACCGGCGCTCTAGGTGATAGGTTGGTTGCTTTAATATCCAACTCACTACAAGAATATGTTTTATCTGTCAACTACATAGGCTACATTTTCAGGCCAAACTTGGGCGGATTCAGAAAAATCTACATTGGACAATTTTTCCAAATCTGTTACTCTATCTATAGATTTAATAAATGTTTACTTTGTTTACTTTTTAGAACCACGCCATTTTCTGCTTGAAGGCCTGGTTACATTTTTAGATTCTGGATGCAGATTTGCCGCCTGCTAGAGTTGTAGGTTCATGCCCATAGCTTGGTGACGGTGCAAATTGGTAGCTAGACTTTACAGGTCAAGGAGTCGTTGCTTCTCGCCTAGTTTTCATCTATTTGAGTTAGGTTCAAATTAGAGTTGATGGTGCCGGATGCATGGCACTTCGCGAAAGGTATCTTTAAAGCGTTCCCGGTTTGATTTAATTTTCTCTGGTTTTGTCAATATCTGTATGGTGCTCTTGCTGTGCAGGACGTATTTCGTGTAGGAATTTGTCATGCAATTTGATTATTTTGATGCTCAGGTCTTGCAGCGGGCGTGGGAGGTATATGGCGCTCCTATCTATGTTTATGACTTTGCTCAAATCGAACGCCAATTCAATAAACTTCAGAGTTGCTTGCCGCCTAACTTTCGGCTCCACTATGCCCTTAAAGCTAACGCCAACCTGTCGATTTGCCGTCGTTTTGCTCACCTGGGAGCTGCCGCTGAGGTCAGTTCTTTAGGGGAGCTAATTGCAGCCTTAAGGGTCGGATTTTCGGTTGAGGAGATTGTGTTTACTGGCCCTGGCAAAAGTCGCCATGAGCTATTGGCGGCGTTGGAAAAGGGCGTTGGTCTTATCGTAGTAGAGTCCATGAGCGAGGCCAGGCGGCTTAATGAACTAGCGGTAGAGATAGGCATAAATCAGCCAATTTTATTGCGCGTAAATCCGGCTATTCGCACGGCCAATAGTTGTGAAGTGCGGGCCAGTGGAGCCAGTTGCAATGATCTCCAACCCATTCAAATGAATGGTCAGGGAGCGAGTAAATTTGGAGTGGATGAAGAGTCGCTGGATACTGTGATTCCTATGCTGCAATCACTTACTAATCTGGCACTGCAAGGCATTCACATTTTTACGGAAAGCAATGTGCTGGACTACCAGCAACTGGTAAATACCTGGGGCAACACGGTCGAGATTGCTGACCGCCTGCGCCAGAGCGGCGTCCCTGTCCACATTCTCGATTTTGGCGGCGGCATTGGCATTGCCTACAACTCTGTAAAGCAAGAATTTGACACCCAAGCCTTTGGTCAGGAGTTGAAATTGCGCTTTACCGACGTGCCCCAGCCCTACCATTGCATTCTCGAAATTGGCCGCTACTTGGTGGGCGAAGCAGGGTATTACCTGGCCGAAGTACTGGATGTAAAAGAGTCTAAGGGCCAGCGGTTTGTCATTCTCCATGGCGGTATCCACAACCTCTACCGCACACCCGCCATGCAAAATGCCACTAAATATCTGCGGGTGCTGGGCAAAGAAAATTCCCCCACCCAGCCAGCCGTGCTCGCAGGCCAGTTGCCTACGCCTGTAGATGTTATGGTGCGCGGCGTTGAACTCCCAGCAGACATCGCCATTGGGGATGTCGTCGCTATTCACAACTGCGGTGCCTATGGTTTTAACCACTCCCTCACCAACTTTGCTCTGCATCCTTACCCGGCAGAGGTGGCCTATGTCAATGGGGAACTGGTGCTAATTCGTGATCGCGGTTCCTATGAGGACTTTTTCAGGCATCAGCGGTTGGTTGAAGTGTAAAGATTTTAGTTTTTGGATTTTAGCTAGTCACTGATTCAACCAGGCCAATTTGCAACCCAACCACCTTGGCTAAACCTGTACGTTAAAACCCTACCAAAGCTAAGTTTATGAGTCTAAACCAATCTTTCACTATTGGTATTCGTCGAGAAAATGACCACAAATTTGAGGCAAGAACGCCGCTAATCCCCGACCATGTGCGGGAGATAAAGTCGCGATTTCCCCATGTGCAGTTTCTTATACAACCTTCTCAGCTGCGAGCTTTTTCTGATCAGGACTATCTGGAAGCAGGGGCCACTATTCAGGATGATTTATCCCCTGCAAGTCTTATTCTCTGCGTCAAAGAAGTTTACCCTGAGCAACTTATCGACAACAAAACCCATCTGGTTTTTGCCCATGTAATTAAAGGGCAAATGGGTAATATGGGGATTTTGCAAGCGCTATTACAGCGGGGTATCACCCTGGTTGATTATGAATGTATTACTAACAACCAGGGGCAGCGCACGGTTTTCTTTGGTCGCTCGGCTGGCCATGCTGGCATGTTTGAAACCCTGCGCGCCTTTGGCCAGCGGTTAGAGGTACAGGGCCAGCCCTCGATATTTAGTCAGCTTAAGCCGATTTATGACTATCCCCAACTGTCTGCCGCTTTGATTCATTTAGATGCTCTGGCGGTGGCTATTCGAGATAATCCCAAACTCATTGGCATGGCTGATCAGCCCGTGGTATTTGCCATTGCAGGAATGGGGAATGTAGGTCAGGGTGCAGCGGAAATTTTTGACCGCTTACCCCATACAGCGGTGCGCCCTCAAGATTTGGCCACATTAGCCCACGCTGAGCAAGGTGGGCTGTTTAAGTGCGAGCTACAAAAGGCCGATCTGCTGCGAAATTCCGCAGGCCTATTTAACGCTGCTGAGTATGACGAGAATCCCTTTAGTCATCACAGCATTTTGCCAGAGCTTTTGCCGCATATTTCTGTACTGCTGAATTGCGTGTTCTACGCCCCGCAGTTCCCTAAAATTTTGCCTCAGCCTGCATTTCGCAATGCCTGGTTGGATCGTCCCCAGCGGTTGCAAGTGGTGGGAGATCTCAGTTGTGATCCGCCGGATGGCAGCGTGGCCTGTAGCGTCATCGCTGGAGATCTGCATCATCCCGTGTTCGACTATGACCCCATCACCGAGGAAGTTGTAGAGGCGTTTGGTCAAGATACGGTCACCGTGATGGCGGTAGATAACCTCTGTGCAGGCTTGCCATTGGATGCCTCGGTGGCCTTTAGCACCATGCTGCTGCCCTACCTGGAAGCCCTTATCCATACCGACTGGGCTGCCCCTGATGTGTCCCTCACCCTGCCATCAGACCTCCAGCGAGCCGTGGTAACGCATCAGAATCAGCTTACTGAACCATTTCGCTACTTGCAAACGCCCTTACAAGCGAGTTTGCAACACCAGTCATCCCCAGCCCTGGTCTAAACAGTCGCAGCAAAATCCAAAGTCTACCCACCCCTGCCCCTCCTGGGAGGGGCAGTCCACCGATAAGTCAAATTTTTGGCTCCTGTCTCCTATCTCCTGTATTCCCCCTCCTCATCACCATGAAACTTCAATCCTTGGCTTGGAACTTCTACCAGAAGCTCTCACTCTATGGTGTGCTAATGATAAGCTTCGCTGGATTAACGATCATTCTGCCCTGGCCCTATCGGTTGCTGGCTCAAATGCTGTTGGGAGCTATGTTTGCCCACGGTGTGGAATTGGAGCATGAGCTGATTCATCAAAAGCATTTTGCTGGCGGTTGGCGACAATTGGTAGGGACGGCGTTAGGGTTGCCGATGCTGGTAGATTTCACCCGCTATCGGGTTACCCACAGCCACCATCACCGGGCTTTGGGCACCCCAGAGGATGAAGAATCCTTTGCCTACGATTTTGAGCAATTGGCGACCCCCGTAGGATTTCTGGCTCACCTGTCGATGGTGGGGCACTATCAAGCCGTGCTGGGGCGCATCGGGATGGCTTTGAGGGGCGATCGCGCCGCGCTTCAGGCCGATATGGGGAAAGCCGGACGCAACTTGACGGCTCAGCGTCTGATCGAAATTCAGCAGGGCTACCTGATTTTTGCCGGGGCAATCCTTACAGCCGTTGTGATTTCTGTTGGTTTCCAAACTACGCTGGTTCTGGAACTCTGGGCCATTCCCCTATTGTTTGCCAGCCCTATTCATGCACTGGTGGAACTGCCCGAACATTGGGGTTGCCAGCCCAACACCACGGATATCACCGTCAACACCCGCACCATTTTGCCCAGTCGGTTCACGGCCTGGTTCACCAACGGCAACTGCTGGCATGTGGAGCATCATTCTAAACCGGCTATGCCGATGCAGCAACTGCCGATTTTGCACCATACCCTGGCTCCTAATATCAAATATCTAAACTACGGTTACCGTGAGTTTTATCAGGAGTTTTGGCAAGCACTAATCCGTTCACCACAGCGGGGGTAGCGTCGTGGGTAAAGTTCTCATCACTGGCGTGGCGCAAGGACTAGGGCGAGCACTGGCTGAGCAGTTTGCTGCTGCTGGGCATCACATAATTGGTTGCGATGTGGATGTCAGCGCTTTGGCCCAACTCCAGCGGCGGCTGGGCTCCCAGCATGCTCTGCTGCCAGTGGATGTTACAGATGATTTGCAGGTCAGCGCTTGGGTAGCGGGCTGGCAGCCAGCGGGTGCTGCTGATTTAGTCATCAACAATGCCGGGGTCATGCATCCCCTAGTGCCCCTGTGGGAGGTGCCAGCGGAGGTATGTGATCGCATCTTGGCCGTTAATCTGAAGGGCGTGATCAACGTGCTGCGTTGTGTGTTGCCGCCTATGGTGGCCCGCCAGCAGGGGATTATCGTCAACGTTAGCGCCCGTTGGGGTCGGGTGGGTGCCCGCTATGCCGCTCCTTTTTGTGCCAGTAAGTGGCCATTGAAGGGCTTACCCAGTCCCTTGCTCAAGAGCTACCGGCTGGTATGGCCGCTGTCACCCTCAACCCTGGCGCGGTGAATACCCAGGCTCTGGCTACCATCCACGGGAATGCCAAAGCGGCCGAGTATCCAGACCCTAGCACCTGGGCACTGCAAGCGGTGCCCTACCTGCTGGCTATTACCCCAGCGATGAATGGGCAGGCATTGTCGATTTAGGTCAGGGTTAGCTTCAGAGTCGGTTTAGGTCAAAGTCTATGGCTAAATCAAGCTGAAACCTGGTAAAGATTACGGACAAAATCTAAAATTTGCTCTTGCCTATCTTCAGATAATTTATTGGCCATATCGCGCAGACGGTCGGCCAAAAGCACCCAAGATTTGGTTTCATTTTTCCAGACAACAACAAATTGATCTGGGGTAAGGGCTCGCATATCAATAGTTTCTCCCTCTGAATTGGCAAACTCTACTTCGTAGGCGTGGCCCTCATATTCTTCAACAATAGTCCCTAAGCTTCCTGGTTTAGCTTCTGTATTAGGTAGCTCCACTAAAAGCTCGACGACATCAAATAATTCAGGTCGTATCATTTGCGCCTCCGAATAAAAATTGTAGTGAGCTTAGCAAGATCCTTATCCTTTGGTTCAATTATCCACCCAGTGCGAACAATTTCCTGCTGCCATGCCTTAATACCAGCAATGAGCAGATCAGCTCTATACCGCTGTCCATGCTCATCAAGAGTTCCTGGGATCGCTTCAGCGTCCATAGCCTTTTCCTGAACTTGTTCCAGCAGAAGCTGATGGTTATCTAGTGTAAAGCCAAGGCATTGCTGGAACATAAGGGCCTTATCCCTGCCTCTTAAACTCTGTGGATTGAGTGCGTAGGTTGTTAGCTTACGAGGATCAATAAATACACGGCTGACTAAATCCTTGAATTTCACCCATGTTCTTAGATGTCATAGAGCATTTTTGAAGCTAGTGAGGTACACGGATAACCCTGCAACCCTTGATTCTATTAGACAGGCAGTACCTCACCAGGCAAGGAAACGCTGTAACGTCTTTAAAACAGCACCGCAATTTTAATTACATCGGGGTAGCCAGGGTTACCGTGAATCACCAGACTGCGCTGGTTGGCGTGGAGGTGGCGCACCAGGGCGTAAATAGTTTCAATTTCCTGGGGGAAGCCTGATTTTTCGGCCAGCTCCACGAGACTAAGGGGATAGGGGCTCTGGCGCAGAGCGTTAACCACCGCGTGCTGGAGGTTCAACACCTCGGCGGCCGCCTTTTTGCCCGCTTCTACCCCTGGCTGGTGGTAAGCATTGATGTTAACCAGAGAAGCATACAACCCCACAGCCCGCTCATACAGGGCAATAACTGCGCCAACGGTGTGGGCGTTGACTTCTGGAATTGTCAAGGTGATGGACTCACGGGCGTTGTCGTAGAGGGCCTTGCGGGTGCCCTGCAAAAAGCCGAAGAGGTAATCTCCAGAGGTAACGCCCGGCTCAATTTCCGCCGAGTCGCCCTGACGATCTTTCAACACTTCAATAAACGTTACAAAGAAGCTGGCCACCCCCTCCCGGAGCTGCTGCACGTAGGCGTGCTGGTCAGTGGAACCCTTGTTGCCGTACACTGCAATGCCTTGATAGACCAGGTTGCCATCCAGGTCTTTTTCTTTGCCGAGAGATTCCATCACCAGCTGTTGCAGGTAGCGGCTGAAGAGTAGCAGGCTGTCTTTATAGGGCAACACCACCATATCCTTCTCGCCTCTGCCGTTGCCAGCGTAGTACCAGGCCAGGGCAATCAGCGCTGCCGGGTTACGGCGCAGGTTGGGAATGCGGGTGGCGGCATCCATTTCCTTAGCGCCACCGAGAATAGAGCGAATGCTGATGTTCTGCAAGGCCGCTGGCAGCAGGCCCACCGCCGAAAGTTCAGAGGTTCGACCTCCCCACCCAGTCGCGCATAGGGGAAGGTGGCCAGCCAACCTTCTTGCAAGGCTTGATTTTCAAGCTGACTGCCTCGCCCGGTAACGGCCACCGCGTGCTTGGGAAAATGCAGCCCCCTGGCCTCAAACTTACCCCGCACTTCCAGCATGCCGTTGCGGGTTTCGGGGGTGCCGCCGGATTTAGAGGTAACAATCACCAGCGTAGTCGGCAACCGATCCTCCAGGCGAGCCAGGATGCGGTCAATACCTTCTGGATCCGTATTATCGATGAAATGAATATCTAGCGGCGGAAAATCTGGCCCTAGCGCCTGAGCGACAAACTGTGGCCCCAGGGCCGAGCCACCAATGCCAATGGAGAGGATGTCAGTAAAGTGCTCCTGGCCAGGGGGATAGATGCCGCCGGTACGCACCTGGCTGGCAAACTGCTCTATGTTAACCAGGGTATCGAGAATATCGTGCCTGAGTTCTGAAGTAGGGGCCAGGTCAGGATCGCGCAGCCAGTAGTGGCCGACCATGCGGTTTTCATCGGGGTTGGCGATCGCCCCGCCTCAAGTGCGGCCATATCCGCAAAGGCTCTTTCAAAGCGAGGCTCTATTTCGGCCACAAACGCTTCGTCAAAGCCCATGCGGCTCACATCCAGGTAAAAGCCCAACCCTTCGTGGTAGTAGAGCCAGTCCTTGTAGCGTTGCCAGAGAGCCGCTGCGGTCATCCCCTTACCTCCTCCACTAACCTGATGCATCACTAGTGTACTGAAGTGCAGTTTAGGATAGGACGGCCCCCACAACACAAAGGGCCGCTAAACATACCCTGGTAATCCGGCAAGGAGGGATAAAGTCTCTAACCGCTAACCACCAAGCCGGTTCAATTGCGTGGCCCGGTGGCGAGTTCTGGCTTCAGGCTGCAGCCATAGTCTAGCGTGGTGCCAGTTGGCCCTAGCTGGCCGCTTTAGCCGCCCGCAGCCGGGTCGATAGACTGCGGATGACCTCCAGGGCAAACAGCGGTGTTTCTTGGACTAGAAATTTGAAGTGGGCCTCATTCACAGCGGCCAGCTTGCAGTCGGTTTTGGCTACAGCGGTAGAGGCACGGGTAGGGGGAATTTGCACCAGCGCCCCTTCGCCAAACACATCGCCAGCGGTAATCGTCTCAAACACGGTACCGTTTACAAGCAGGTCAACCTCGCCTTCGATCACGCCATACATCACCTCTCCCGTGGCTCCTTCTTCAAAAATTGTGGCCCCAGCCGTAAAAGTCTTGATATCCGGGGATGTCATGAATAGCTCGATCACCTGAGTGGGTTGCAGCATGGTGGGTTGCCTCTTAGCAGCAAAGACAGAGTCATTCTATAGCGGCTCTGGCTTGAGCAGGTTTAACCTGCCCTTAAGCGCGGCTCCGTAACCATGAGCTTGAGGACAGAAGACCGGCATGGTTGTTGGGCAATTTCTGGAGTTTAGTCCTGCGTTCACTCGTTAAGCCGAGTCTGTTTCTATAGAATTATTCTTGGGGAGAAAAAATTAATCCCTATCTTTCCAGCTGAAATCTACAAATTTCGAGGTATCTCCATGGCTAGCAAAGACCAAATCAAACAGCATATTGCTCTAACCACGAAAATTAAGTTCGACAACATCCCGGTCATGAAGGGAGATGACCCCAAGAAGATGAAAATCATGGAGCATGTTAAGAAAAGCCTGGGTTAGTTTTCCTAAACCAGAATGGAGTGAGTGACTGAGTTTAGGCTAATGTCCTGCTAAGACGGCAAACCGCCTCAGTGTAGGGGGAACACCGATCCTGCGCTGAGGCTATAAATTTCTACAATGCAGTCATTAAGAGGGTATTTGAAAAGTTTCGCCCCAGGTAAACAACGTGGCCATCCCCCTGAAAACCTTCTTTTTAATTAGTAGACTAACCCCTAGCCGGAGATCCTAAGCCTATGCAACCAACTCAAAATCAATTCACTGAAAAAGCCTGGGAAGCCATTGTCCGTTCTCAGGATTTGGCTAAACAGGCTCAACAGCAGCAGATTGAAAGCGAGCATTTACTGATTGCATTGCTAGAACAAGAAGGGCTAACTAGCAGCATTTTGACCAAGTTAGGAGCTAATGCGGCGCTGCTTCGCGATCGCACCGAAGCCTTTATCAATAGCCAGCCCAAAGTTTCTGGCAGCGGTTCATCGGTCTATCTGGGCAAATCCTTGGATACCCTGCTAGATCGCGCCGATAACTACAAAAAAGAGTATGGCGATGAATTTATTTCCATTGAGCATTTAATGTTGGCCTACGCCAACGATACGCGCTTTGGCAAAAGCCTATTTCAGGATCTCGGCCTGAGCGAAGCGAGACTCAAACAGGCCATTCAAGAGATTCGAGGAACCCAAAAAGTGACCGACCAAAATCCCGAAGGTAAGTATCAGGCGCTGGAAAAATATGGGCGCGACCTCACCGACGCCGCGCGGCAGGGCAAGCTCGACCCGGTGATTGGTCGGGATGATGAAATTCGCCGCACGATCCAAATTCTCTCGCGCCGGACGAAGAACAACCCGGTGTTGATTGGTGAACCCGGCGTGGGCAAAACCGCCATTGCCGAAGGGCTGGCCCAGCGCATCGTCAGCGGTGATGTGCCCGAATCCCTGAAAGATCGGCAGTTGATGGCCCTGGACATGGGAGCCTTGATTGCCGGGGCCAAGTACCGGGGCGAGTTTGAAGAACGCCTAAAGGCCGTGCTGAAGGAGGTCACCGATTCGGCAGGTCAAATCATCCTCTTTATCGACGAAATCC
>JAAUUR010000518.1 GCA_012031045.1 Leptolyngbyaceae cyanobacterium SM2_5_2 | reverse complement strand
AACCTGGTGCGGAAGTACGTGCCAAGGGTTGGGCTGTTCGCCCATTAAAGCGGTACGTGAGCTGGGTTCAGAACGTCGTGAGACAGTTCGGTCCATATCCGGTGCAAGCGCAAGAGCATTGAGAGGATTCTTCCTTAGTACGAGAGGACCGGGAAGAACTGACCTCTGGTGTACCTGTTATCGCGCCAGCGGTAAACGCAGGGTAGCCATGTCGGGAGCGGATAACCGCTGAAAGCATCTAAGTGGGAAGCCCACCTCGAGATGAGTGCTCTCATGGCATAAGCCAGTAAGGTCACGGGGAGAACACCCGTTGATAGGCTCTAGGTCGAAGTGCAGCAATGCATGTAGCCGAGGAGTACTAATAGACCGAGGGCTTGTCCTTCCTGTCTCGCTATCTTCTGGCTCCTCACTCGCTTTGGATTCGCTTTGCTTCTGCTTCTGACCCTTTTCCCTATGCAGCTTTCAGGGCTCTGCCCTTCCTGGTGTCTATGGTGCGGTGGAACCACTCCGACCCTTCCCGAACTCGGTTGTGAAACTCCGTTACGGCAACAATACTTGGCGGGTCACTGCCTGGAAAGATAGCTCGATGCCAGGTAAATATTCAATTAACTCCCCACCTCTCACAACGGTGGGGAGTTCCCTTTTTGGTAGTGCTGAATGGTAATGGTAGTATAGTCATTCAATTTGAATTTGATATAGATTAATCGGTAGTGCTAAATATAGTCATTTCAAATGTGTTTGCGACAGTCTCGCCCTCACCCCCAGCCTCTCTCCCAGGGAGCTACGGTGTGCACACAAGTCCTGAAACCCTTACCTAGCCTTGATTTCTGAGATTGGCTAAATTATCAATAACTCTGGCTTGTTGAGAGCCGTGGACGAGAAATCAAGGTTCTGGAAAGCGAAGCTTTTGGAAAACGAGTCGGCGATCAACTTGTGTAGACACGGTAGCCCAGGGAGGGAGAGGGGAGTAAAGGCAATCAAAACAATCGTAGTCGTGCCACTTTTAATTAAAATTGACCATAGAACCCATTTGAGATGATTTTTCTTGGTCAAGAAAATCAGTACGGGGGCACGGTCTCAATCGGCAAATTGTCGGGCGCAGAGCTGGGCGTAGCGGCCACCCTGTTGCAACAGTTCCTCGTGCCTCGTGGTTCCCCGACTCTACAATTTGACCCTGCTCCACCACAAAAATGCGATCACACCGCCGTACGGTGGCCAACCGGTGGGCAATTACCACGGTGATGCGGTTGCGACCGGTACCTACCCTGTCCTACGGCCACCTGGATTGGGCCCAACTCTCCCTGGGGTTTACGGCGTTGGAATTGGAAGCGGTTTTAACCCGACAAGGACTGGGGTTGGGCTGCCCTCCCCTGTGCGGCTAGTATGATGCTTCTGGTGTGAGATTGAAAGAAGGGAGATGAAGTACGGGCGAGGAGGGATTCGAACCCCCGACACCGTGGTCCGTAGCCACGTGCTCTAGTCCACTGAGCTACACGCCCTTAGCCAGAAGCTCAAGATAGCACCCTTTGTCGCAAACCGCAAGCCCGGTGTACACTGGGAACAAAACGGGAAACACCATGGAGACGGTCACCGTAGGGTCTGTGTCGAACGTTTTGCCGTTGGGGGTTGGCACTTGGTCATGGGGCGACACGTTGTACTGGCAGTACGGTAAAGGGTATGACAAAACCAGCGTGCGGGCCGCGTTTCGGGCAGCGATCGCCGCCGGAATCACCCTGTTTGATACGGCGGAGGTTTACGGTTTGGGCGAGTCGGAGCGATTGCTGGGGGAGTTTGTGCGCACCGACAACACCCCGGTGGCGATCGCACCACCAGTTTCTTTACCCCCAGTGGCGTATTTTCCAGGAAGCTGAGAGCGCCCTGTTCAACATTGACATCAGTTTCCAAACTTTGGCTATCAGAATGGGCAAACGTCGGCAACTGCTCAGAACTGCCGGAAATGCTAAAAATTTCGTCTTCCCGAATCACCGAATGGTCACTGCTGTCGCCAAAGTCAAAGCCCCCATCGCTGTTGTTAGAACTGCCAAAGCCGGAGGTAATGTTGGGGCTAGCAAAACCAGCCGAGTTATCGGACAAATCAAAGTCCGAAATGCTGCCCAGGTCGTCAAACTCGTCAAACTCATCGAGAAAGTCTACATTGCTGCGGCTGCCTACACCAGCGGAGGAGTCGCCGCCAAAAGCGACTTCTTCGTTAGTGGCAAAGTCACTTTCATCAAACCCTTCCGCATATCCATTGCCCTCCGAAGAGGCAAAGGTGCGATCGTCATCGTCATAGAGATTGCCGCTGTACTCGCCCGACTCTGAGTCAGCGTATCCAAAGGTTTCCTCTTGCTTAAAGGTCGCAGCAGGTTCGTCTGCGCCCATAAACAAAGTTTCTTCGTCGGTTGCTGGACGTGCATTAGCTTGTCCAGTTGAATCCTGCAAGTCAGGCGGCGTGTAGTCAGACTCATTGAAGTCAGCAGGAGGGACAAACCTGCTGCCACTTGAAAAGCCTGAGTCGCTAGCATATCCACCGCTGGTATAGATGCTGGGCATCTCTCCTAAAGGGGGTTCAGCGTTCGAGCCTGAGAGATCAAACGATTCTTCATCTACAGCAAACGGGTCGCCAAAGTCATTAAACGTTTCGGCTTCGGTTCCACCCGCTCGATGGGTTGCCCCACCGCTGGTAAAAGGGTCATCAAATGGAGATGAACTGTCAGCAACATAGCCGGAACTGACCGGAATATCGTCGGAGCTATCTAAGTCAAGGTTGGCAAAGTCAAAGTCACTGCCAAAGTTTTGGTCGGGAGACTCTTGCCAGTTGTCAGCAGGCGCACCAAAGTTAGGATTGAGCGCAGCTTGAGACTCCATTGTGCTGTCGAAGTCTTCATCAATGTCAGTAAACCCATCAGCGGAGAAGTCTCCGATTTCGTCGTCATCAATCTCTTCAGCCCCGATGAACTGCCCCGCATAAGCCATGCCGTTGTTGGCATAGTCCAGGTATTCTGCATCTGAGGTTAAGCCCAAGACTGACTGATATTGCTCTAGCGCTACTTCATATTGCTGTAAGCCATAGCAGTAGATGTGCCCCCGTAAAAGACGCAC
>JAAUUR010000516.1 GCA_012031045.1 Leptolyngbyaceae cyanobacterium SM2_5_2 | reverse complement strand
TATCCTGACGGTACGGGCAAACTGAGTAAATAGTCAGTATGAGCCCCACAGTCGGCTCTATCTCGCAATTTTTAGAAACTATGGCATACGCAGGATTCAGGCAACTGGCATCGAGTTCGTTAGTGTTGGGAGTGCTGCTGGGGGGGTGGCCTAGCCCCGATTCAGTAGCCGTGCTAAGGGCTTTTGGGCCTGCCCCGGCCCTGGCCCAAACTACTTTAGATGAAGCCACTACTGTTCGGGTTTATGAGCGGGTTAGCCCGGCGGTGGTGGCCATTGAAACCCGTGGTAGCGGTGGCAGTGGCAGTATTGTCGATGCCAGCGGTCTAATTCTGACTAACGCCCATGTGGTTGGCGGTGAGCGCGTAGTCACTGTACGGTTGACCGATGGCCGGACTTTTCAGGGCGATGTAGTCGGCTATGGCCAAAACAATCTTGATTTAGCGGCGATCCGTCTGCGGGGCAACCCCACTAACCTGCCCACCGTAACCATTGCACCGCCCAATTCGGTGCGGGTTGGCCAGAGCGCCCTGGCGATTGGTAGCCCCTTTGGCCTGCAAGGTACGCTGACGGTGGGCATCGTCAGCCGCATTGATACCGAGCGCAACCTGATTCAAACCGATGCCGCTATTAACCCCGGCAATTCCGGGGGGCCGTTACTCAATCGCGACGGTCAGATGATTGGCGTTAACACCTCAATCTTCACCACTGGGCGGGATGGCGGCAGCGTGGGGATTGGCTTTGCCATTCCTACCGACGCGGTACAGACCTTTTTAGCCGCAGTACGTTCTGGACAGGCCAGCACTACGGCAGCGGCAGGCCGGAGCGATCGCGAGCCAACGACCATTGCCATCAATGGCCCCGCGGTGCAGGGGCAGCTGGATGACAGTAGCAACATTCTGCCCGATGGCAGTTACTACAATCCTTACATCTTTGAAGGGGAAGCTGGCCAGGTCGTTACTATTGAGATGGTCAGCGGTGACCTGGATTCCTATTTGATTGTGGTCGCCCCTGATCGCGACGACCTGTACGCCCAGGATGACGATGGCGGCGGCAATTTGAATGCTCGTCTTTCACTGCAACTGCCCTACACAGGTTCTTACCTTATTTTTGCCAATGCCTTTGCCCAGGGCGAAATGGGCCGCTACCAACTGCGGGTGATTGAGCAGAGCCGTGCAGCGGGTTCCCCCTCTACCCCAGGGCAAGGTAGCCAGGGCAGCATTCTAAGGCAGCAGGGTCAGTTGGGGCCGGGAGATAGCACCCTGGGCGACGGTTCCTATTTTCAGGAATTTACCTTTCAGGGCCGAGCGGGTCAGCGCGTTTTTATTACCCTGGCTAGCGCTGAGTTTGATACCTATCTACTGCTAGTGGATGAGGCCCAGAACGTTGTGGCTGAAAATGACGATGCCAACCGCAACACTACCAACTCTGAATTGTCCCTTACTCTGCCCAGGGATGGTGTTTACACCGTAGTGGTCAACGCCTACGACAGCACTGGCCAGGGGCAGTTTTTGTTAACGGTGGAATAGGCCCCTCAGTCACTGAATCAATCCGTTTCCCATGGACGATGGGAGCCGAGTTCCTGGGTTAAAATTGGCGGGTGTAGGTTGGGTTGGTCAGAAGCCTTGGGGGCAGCTTAACGGTTTGCTAAGCAGGAATTTTTGAGCTTGGGCCTGAGAGCCCCGCTAACTGAACTGCTCAGCCAGTGATGGCTCTGGATTGGTGCTGAGTTTGCTCTAGGCCGGTTAAGTGGGTTAAGGGTTCTTATCACGTTTAAGGGGTCTTATGAGGGTTGCTGTTAAAAAACTTGGGTGGGCCGTTGGGCTGGCCGCTAGCCTGACTCTGGTTGTGGGTAATCGTCAATGGCCGGTGGCCCAGGCTCAGCCGCGCGATACCATTACCCTCCGCTCTGATATTCAGGAGGCCAATACCAATACGGGAGTCATCACGGCCCGGGGCAACGTGCAGATTGACTATCCGGCTCAGCAAATTCGCGCCACCTCCGCCCAAGCCGACTACTACAGCAACGAGCGCCGCATTGTGCTCAGCGGCAATGTGCTGATTGACCAAGAGGGCAGTACTCTACAAGCTGAGGTAGTGACCTATCTGATCGACGAGGGGCGATTTGTGGCGATGCCTAACCCCGATGGGCAGGTCGAAGCCGTGTACCTGCTGCCAGAATCTCAACCCTTACCGGCTTCGGAATCAGCTGCCCCTGCAACCCGCCCTCGTCCACCAGTGCAGCTTGATGTCAGCCCAGTTGAGCCGTCAACTCCCTTGAATAACTAGGTCAAGTAGATTAGGGCACCCTCCCGGACAGCTAGCCCACTTTGGTACAATTTTTGCTAGTTTTGCACTCTTTAGCAGCCCAGACGCGCCCTTGAAAATCGTACTTGACAATGTCCAAAAGACCTACGGGAAACGCCAGGTGGTTAACCGAGTCAGCCTTTCGGTGGCCCAGGGTGAAATTGTTGGCTTGTTAGGGCCAAACGGAGCTGGCAAAACTACCACGTTCTACATGGCAACGGGGCTAGAACGTCCCGATGGAGGCAAGGTCTGCCTCGACCAGATTGACATTACCGACCTGCCCATGCATCAGCGGGCGCGGCTAGGAATTGGCTACTTAGCCCAAGAGCCCAGCATTTTCCGCAACCTGTCGGTGGCCGATAATATTTTGCTGGTGATGCAGCAAACCCGGGTTCCTACGGAGGAGTATGACGACCGGCTGCGAGATTTGCTAAAGGAATTTCGCCTGGAACGGGTGGCCAATACCTTGGGGATTCAGGTCTCTGGCGGTGAACGGCGGCGTACCGAGCTGGCTCGCTCGCTCGCATCGGGTTCAGAGGGGCCAAAGTTTCTGTTTCTGGACGAACCCTTTGCCGGGGTGGACCCCATTGCCGTGGCGGAGATTCAAGAGATTGTGGCCAAGCTGCGCGATCGCGACATGGGCATTCTCATTACCGACCACAACGTCCGCGAAACCCTGAAAATCATTGACCGAGCCTACATTATGAGCGAAGGCAAAATTCTCGCCTCAGGCAACGCGGCGGACTTATCCCAAAACCCCCTGGTGCGAGAGCATTACCTGGGTAAAGATTTCGCCATTTAATCTC
>JAAUUR010000515.1 GCA_012031045.1 Leptolyngbyaceae cyanobacterium SM2_5_2 | reverse complement strand
ATCGACAGCGCCGGGTTTGCCGCTGGCCCGGCGATGGATAAATTCATGGTGCCACCCCTGGATAGCCTGGCCACGGCCTTTTTGCGGAACCCTAGGGTGCGGCGCAGCATCAGCCGCCAGGCCTATTTTGACAAAGCCTTGGTAACGGCTGATGCCGAGCTCTGTGCCTCCTTACACCTGCAAGTGCCTCGGTGGAAGGAGGCCCTGATTACCTTCACTAAAAGTAGCGGGTACAACTTTTTGGGCAACAAAATTGCCCAGATTACCCACCCCACCCTAGTCCTTTGGGGCGAACAGGATCGCATCCTTGGCACCAAGGACGCCCTACGATTTAAGCAAGCCATTCCTGACAGCGAACTCGTGTGGATTCCTGAGTGTGGTCATGTGCCACATCTAGAAAAGCCAACCGCCACCGCCACCGCCATTGCCACGTTCCTCGCTGAGACAGGGGCATCCCGGTAGCTGGCTGGCTACCCGAACTTTCTAGCTTTTAGAATCGGCCTCTTTGCTACCTACAAAGCGATGGGCCACCGTTTCGGGCTGAATGGCGGATAGGATGGTGTGGCCAGAATCCGTAATAATCACAGCGCGGGTGCGGCGTCCGTAGGTGGCGTCAACCAGTTGCCCGCGTTCACGAGCATCGCTAATGATGCGCTTAATGGGGGCCGACTCTGGGCTAACGATGGCAATCACCCGGTTGGCCGACACGATATTGCCAAAGCCGATATTGATGAGCTTAATGTCCATAATGTAAGGGGGGGTGATAAACCAGGCTACTAACCATATCCCTGAAGCTAGCTCTAGCTTGCCTCAAGCCCAGTGCTGATTTCCAGCTAAAGTTCGCCTTTTGTGACCTGAATCAGATCTATTGCCCATACTAACGAATAGACTTGAGGCTTGGGGTTAATATCCGGCAAAATTTCAGGTTTCTGGCGGTTTCGTTCTCTGGGCTACATATTCCTAGCCCTGGATAAAATTCCCAGTTGTTCTTGTCCCCTCCCCATTGGCCTGCCGCTGTTCCAACCCTTTGCTTTTCGAGTCTGAGGATGACCTATGCAACCGGTTGACGTTACAACCCTGATGGCGGTGTGCCACGACTTAGCCGCTAACTGGTTGCCAGCCCGCTGTGAGCAAGTGGTACAGGTCAATACCACCACCCTGGCCATAGCCCTGCGCACCCTGGAGCAACGCCGTTGGCTGACGGTGTCCTGGCATCCGCAGGCGGCGCGGCTACACTTGGGCGATGCTCCCCCCAAGGGGCCAGATACGTTTACCTTTAGCCAACAGCTTAAGCATCAGCTCAATCAGCTGGCGCTGGTGGCAATCTCGTCGGTGGCCCCCTGGGAGCGCGCGCTTGACCTGCAATTTGGCCGCCGCCCTGGCGACCCGCCTCAGTGGCACCTGTATGTGGAAATTATGGGCAAGTACAGCAACGTGATTTTGGCCAATGCCCAACACCAAATTGTTACCGCCGCCCACCAGGTGAGCGATCAGCAATCGCGGGTGCGTCCTATTCAAACCGGCGACCCCTATCGTGCGGCCACCCGCCCTTCTGGCGGCACTGCCCAGCCGCTCGGAATCCCAAGCTTCCTGGCAGGAGCGCATCAGCCTGGTGCCGACCACTCTGCAAAAATGTTGATGCAGAGCTACGGCGGTCTCAGTTCAGCCCTGGTAAAGACCTTGCTGGGGGCGGCCCAGCTCCAGCCTGAGCAACCCCCGATACGCTGACCCAGGCCGATTGGGAGCGGCTGTCACCGTCTGGCAGCGTTGGCTGGCCGCCCTTGAGCAGGGCGAGTTTACCCCGGCTGGACGGCTACCGGCTACACCCTGCTGGATTGGGAGCATAGCCACCCGGCCCCCGATGTTCACACCTTACTCAATGACTACTACCGCTATGAGCTGAATGTGCAGCAGTTTGACCGCCTCAAAAATCAACTTCAGCAGAAATTGAAAGGTCTGCTGGATAAGCTGAGGCAAAAGGCCAGCACCTTTGAGCAACGGCTCGAACAGTCTGCCCAGGCCGACCAACACCGCCAGAAGGCCGATTTATTAATGGCCTACAGCCACCAGTGGCAGCCAGGCACACCCGCATGGTTTTGGAGGATTTCGCCACGGGTGAACTCGTCACCATTGCTATTGATCCCGACAAAACCGCCATTCAACAGGCCCAGCGGCTCTACAAGCAGCATCAAAAATTGAAGCGGGCTAAGGATGCCGTAGCCCCCTTGCTCGGTGAAGTTCAGACTGAGCTGGCTTACCTGGAACAGGTGGAAGCGGCTCTAACCCAGCTCGCCCGCTACGATGAGCCCGCTGACCTAGATGCGCTAATTGACATTCGCAACGAGCTGATTCAGCAGGGCTATGTGGCCTCCCCTGACTATCGCCCCAGCGAGGCGCGCGCCGACAAGGCCGATGGCTTCCGCCGCCTGCGCACCCCCGACGAATTGACGGTGCTTATTGGCCGCAACAACCGCCAGAATGACCTGCTCATTTCTACTGTGGCCACGGACTATGATATTTGGTTTCACACCCAGGAAATTCCTGGTAGTCACGTGCTACTGAGGCTAGAGGCCGGGCAGGTACCCAGCGATCGCGATTGTCAGTACGTGGCCGACCTGGCCGCTTACTTTAGCCGTGCCCGCCAGGCTGATCAAGTTCCTGTGGTGTATACTCACCCCCGGCATGTTTACAAACCTAAGGGGGCTCGCCCCGGCATGGTGATTTACAAACACGAAACCGTTATTTGGGGACAACCCCAACGCCTGCTACGCCAAACCGAATCGTTATCATCCCTAGAGTCGGCAGGGGTTTAGGAAGGCTGAGTACATTTGCTCATCAGTCGAGGTTATCTTCGCCAGCCAAGGTTATCAAATCACTACATAATCAGTAGAGATTATGTTAAAGAAAATCTGTACTTGTTGTTACAATGGACGATGGAGGAGATGAGAGCCCTCCGGATGGAAGCTTCCCCCTAGCGTATAAGCTTTGAGGCAGTTTCTTCCAAATTGAGAGAACAACATAGGTATTTAGTATTACCTGCATCGGCCTCCCAGGGGGCCGATTTTTTTATTCTTTACAGATCTGGGCAGGGAAGGGGGGAATAGGGAAGAACGAAGAG
>JAAUUR010000045.1 GCA_012031045.1 Leptolyngbyaceae cyanobacterium SM2_5_2 | reverse complement strand
TCGGTATTCAGGCGACTCAGCAAGAAGGCAACTGCACCCGGTTCTGCCAGGCTGGTTTCAGGCTCAACTATTTGCCAGGTATCTTGCTCATCCCGCTGAACACCAGGTTGCGCCAGCCCGCTCCACCCTCAGAGTGGCGACATCGGTTTCAGCAAAGTCAAAAATGGGCGGCTGACTATCGCCCACCGCAGCGGTTTCAGGGGTTCTAGCCCGCTGCGACTCGGCAATCAGCACCCCTGCTCCTAGCAGCAGTGCCACACCGACTAAAATCACCGTACTACGCTGAAACTTCATACCCTGTGCTAACCCTCGTTCCTCGTCAAACCAAGGATTGTAGACCGAGGATTCATAGTAGCGGTTAACTGTAACAGTTGTGTATGAGAGCCTGCCGAATCTCGGCATGGGGCGGCTGAGGCCAATACTCAGCCAATCAGTTCTTTACCCACAGCTTCATAGTCTTGCCAGGCTGGCTCGGCCTTGGGGTCTTTTACGTCGTAGACCACTTTGCCCTGCTGGGCCGCCTTTTGGTACGCCGAATACCGCCGAATGCCGCCCTCAAACACTGGCAATCCGGTGCGCTTAAGCATAGCCCGCACCTCGTCACCGGCTCGGCTGGGGCGGGGGGGAATTACCGTCAGCAAAATACGATAGGTGGTAATGCGGGCCTGGGTCAGGTATTCCACCATCAGCACCAGCGCATCCAGAGCCAGAATATCTGGGGTAGTAGGTAGCACCAGCACGTCGCAGGTGGTGGCCAGCAGGGAGAGATCATCGGGTGTCGGACGAGCCTGCGTATCGATGACCACGTGGCCGTCAGGGCGGAGATCGCTGGCCTGCCACTCATCCACCACCTGAAACGGCAACTCCCCCCGACTCGCCCAAGCCAGAGCCGAGCGGTTAGGATCCGCATCTATCAACAAGGTTTCTGCATAGCCCTGCAGGAACGCAGCCAGATGGATAGCGGTGGTGGTTTTGCCAACGCCTCCTTTAAAGCTGGCCACGGTGATGATCATGGGAGGCGGGGGAGGGGGGAGGAAGATGGTGTGATGGTAGCTTGGGTTTAGTGTCTGAAGGCAGACTAGGTCAGTCAATTAGGGGGGGAGGCCTGGCCTTCTTGGGCGCAGGGCACCGGATAATGAACAAAGGATGTACACGGCTCTCTGGGACTATCTTTGAGGAAACCAGAACTCAACCGCGGAAACAGCCCTCCTATTTCGGCTTCTAGAAAACCTTGAGACATTAGGAATTTCCTTTCCGCCTTCTGCCTTTTGCCTTTTGCCTTCCGCCTTCCGCCTTCCGCCTTCCGATCCTAGTTAGAACGCCCCAATGAATCGTCATTCCGTTGTGATTGATTTACCAGATCAACTAGCAACCCGGCAACTAGGGGAGCGTTTGGGTCCATATCTGCCCGCTCCCACCGTGCTGCTGCTGTCGGGTGATTTAGGCAGTGGCAAAACTACTCTGGTTCAAGGGCTAGGGGCTGGCCTGGGCATTGCTGACCCAATTAGCAGCCCAACATTTACCCTGGTCAACGAATATTTGGAAGGGCGCATTCCCTTTTACCATATTGATTTGTATCGCCTCGATGTGGCCGAAGTAAATTCGCTTTATCTAGAGCGCTACTGGGATAAGCAAGAAACGGCTCCCGGCATTGTGGCCATTGAGTGGGCAGAACGCTTACCGAATCCGCCGTCTGATGCCTTAGCCCTGGCCTTAACCTACAGCGAAGCAGGCGGGCGGCAAGCCACCTTCAGCACCACTACCCCATTTCACCTAACCCTTTTGGAGACAGCCCTCGGTCATGGCCTACTGGTTGATGAAATCTGAACCCGATGTGTACAGCATTGATGACCTTGAACGAGATGCCACTGAGCTATGGGATGGTGTGCGCAACTACCAAGCCCGGAATTTTTTGACCAGCATGACCCTGGGCGATTTAGCTTTTTTCTACCACTCCAACACCAAGCCACCGGGCATTGTCGGTCTGATGAACATTGTGGAAACCAATGTTTTGGATCCCACACAGTTCGATCCGGCTAGTAAATACTATGACCCTAAATCACCCAAAGATAACCCTCGCTGGTACACGGTGACCGTGGGCTACGTGGAAACCTTCAACACCGTCATTACCCTGGATCAGCTCAAGGCCACCTTTACACCCGATGAACTGTGGGTAGTGCGGCGCGGCAACCGGCTTTCGGTGATGCCGGTAGAGGATGGCGTGGCGGAGAAGTTGCTGGGAATGGCGAGGTAAGGAGGGGTAGGTAGTGGAGGGATGGAGGGATGGAGGGATGAAGGGATGAAGGGATGGAGGGATGGAGGGATGGAGAATGGGAGTTAGGGGATGCGCCAGCGGTAGAGGGTGGAATCTTCTTCGGAAGGCGAAAGCTTGAGGGTAGTTTCTGGAGGCCAGTCGCCCATGTCGAACTGGTGAGAAATAACCCGGCTACCTGGGCGGAGTTGGTTCAGCAACCGGGGCCGCAGGCGCAGATTGAGGTGAGGCAGCAGATAAAGCAGCACCACAGTGGCTCCGGAGAAATCGCTGGTGAAGAGATCAGCCTGGATGAAGGTGAGGCGATCGCCCAGCCCAGCCGCGATAGCTTTGGCACGGGCCTGGTCTAGCAATGCGCTATCTACATCAAAGCCCACGCCGCTAACGCCGTAGGTGAGGGCCGCTTCTATCAGCAGGCGACCATCTCCGCAGCCCAGGTCGTAGACTCGGTCGCCTGGAGTCAGCTCAGCCAGCCTGAGCATGGCCGCTGTGGCATCGGGCGGAGTGGGGATAAAGCCAATATCGGGGCGACGCAGCAAAGCCATGCTTATTGGGGCTGACGATTGGCCCAGTGGGTTTGAATATCGCCAATGGTAAAGAGGGATTTAAAGGCCAGACCCTTTTCGGCATAGAGCTCAGCCCCGCCTTGCTGACGGTCTACCAGAGCCAAGATTTGGTTAACCCGGTAGCCCGCCGCCTGTAGCCGTTCTACCGCCTTGAGGGCTGATTGGCCCGTGGTCACCACGTCTTCTAGCACGGTAATGATGCTGTCTGGGGGCAGGGTCACCCCTTCGATGTAGGCTTTGGTGCCGTGGCCCTTGGCTTCTTTGCGAATAATCAGCGGAAACAGCAGGCGATCCGCATAGAGCCCCACCAGGCTAACGGCGGTAACCATGGGGTCGGCGCCCAGGGTCAACCCAGCCACGCCAGCCACCTCTGGAGCCAGTTGCTCTAGCAACAGCCGCCCTACCATCAGCGCCCCCTGGGGATGCAAGGTGACTAGTTTGCCGTTGATGTAGTAAGTGCTGGGCTGTCCGGAGGTCAGGATAAATTCCCCCTCCTGGTAGGCTCCCTGGCAGATCAGATCGAGCAGGGGAGACCGCAAACGGTCTACCTCCAACGTGGCAAGTTGTGGCCCTAGAAGGTCTAAACACAAGTCATTCATCCCGTTGATTTTCCTGAAAATGCGCCAGTTTTGATCAGTTGCGATATAAAAGGACGTGGGGAGGTGCGCCCAGCTTTGGCCGGCGCCTTCTGCCGTCTACTTGTTTTGCACGGTATTGTTTTGCACGGTATTGAGGAGGCTAGGCTATGGCCATTCGATTAAAGCATATCTCTGGGACGCTGATGGTGATGACTATGGCCGCCGTGGCCGCTCCGGCGGGCTGGGCGCAAGAGGCCACCCGTGGGACAACGAATCAAACCATTCCCGATGCCTTTACCGAGCTTCTGTCCACCTACTCTGGAGACTATTTCCAAAACCGCACCATCAGCCGTCAGGGCTCTCGCATCGTGGGTTTTGGCTTTCCAGAACGTGAGCTCGATTGGGATACCCACGCCACCTCAGCGGCCTTTCGAGATTTAATGCGGTTGCAGACCACGGTGGATCCTACCCTTCGTGTGCCTGACCTGAATACGCCTTACTCCAGCAGCCTGTTGACAATGCCTAGCAGTCAATCACCCGCTACAGGCAGCGAGTTTATTTTTGAGTCTCTTTAAAACGCTAGCCAAAACTAAAAACGTTGGCTAAACAAGCCCCTGATAGGAACGCGGCCAAGTCGCCCTGTCCGGCAGGGGCTTATTTTGTACTTAGTGCGGCAATCCAGGGTGCAGGAGTTGAACCTGCCTGAGGCGAATTATGAGTTCGCTGCCTAATCCGCTCGGCCAACCCTGGGGTTTCTCCCTATTGTAGGCGGTAGCGCCAAAGTCGTTAACTATTTAATCTCTCTTTAAAGCGGGTATCAACTTAGAAAGGGCCACTCCCAACTTCTAAATTTGATTGGCTGAGGCGAGATGTTGCTAGAATAAGCTCTCAACCTAATGGGCTGGCTCTCTTGAGGCGACTATATGAACCCCGCTGTTGCGTTTACGTTAATTTTGCTCTCCCTCATGATTGGTGCTGGAGTTGTAAGTGCATCTTGGGGGTTTACATTAGGGCGGCAGGCTCTGACCGGGGTTCGGCAGCCGGAAGCAAGGCCAAGTAGTGGTGCTCCGATTAGCCGTGAAACTCCTGCCAACGGGCAGGGTGAAGTCATTTTGGCTAATGAAGCTGAGATTCTAGAGCAGGTGAAGGCACGTATCAACGGTGAGGCACAGTAAGCTGTGGTCATACCAAACATCGTCACGCTCTAGGCAATTTTGGGGCCGCTCCTCACCTTATGTATCTCCCTCTTCTATCGCCGAGCGTGGTCATCCCAGATACCTTATCAACCGCGGCCATTGCTTCTCGCTTGTTGGCTGTTTTTTTGTTGATAGGCATTAATGCCTTCTTCGTAGCGGCAGAATTTTCAATTGTTTCGGTACGGCGATCGCGCATTAGCCAGCTTGTGGCCCAGGGTGATGTGCAGGCCAAAACCGTACAGCAACTTCAGCGCAGCTTGGGGCGGTTGTTATCGACCACCCAACTGGGTATTACCCTATCTAGCCTGGCCCTGGGCTGGATTGGAGAAAGCACGATGGCGGTCATTCTGGCCTTTTGGCTGACTCAGACCGCCTTACCCACCTGGCAGAGCGAAGCCCTAGCCCATACGATGGCTATCCCCATCGCCTTTTTTTTAGTCGCCTACTTACAGATTGTGCTGGGTGAGCTTTGCCCCAAGTCAGTGGCTATGCTATACCCAGAGCAACTGGCCCGTTTCCTGGGGCCACCCAGCCTCACCATTGCCCGCCTGTTCAGCCCCTTCATCTGGATTTTGAACCAATCTACCCGGCAGCTCCTGCGGCTGGTCAGAATTGACTACAGCGACCAGTTTGGCTACAGCCGCCTCACCCCAGAAGAGCTTCAGCTCATTATTCGCACCACCACCGAAACACCGGGTCTGGAAGCCGAAGAACGGGCTCTGCTCAATAACGTCTTTGAATTTCGCGACGTAACCGCTGGCGAAATCATGGTGCCCCGTACGCAAATTAACGCCATCGATTTGGGTGCTACCTTTGCCGATTTGCTAGAAGCCGTAGCCACTACCGAGCATTCCCGCTACCCCGTGATAGGAGACTCGTTGGATGATATTCAAGGCGTAGTTGATCTCAAACACCTTCTATACCCCTTAGCCAAGCAGCAAATCACCCCTGATACTCCCATTCAGCCTTGGGTAAAGCCAGCCCGCTTCGTACCAGAGTACATACCGCTTCACGAAATTCTGGCCACCATGCAGCGCACGGGCCAGGAGTTTGGTTATGGTGGTAGACGAGTTTTGGCGGCACCGCTGGGCTGCTTACCCTGCGCGATTTAACCACCGAGATTATTGGCGAAGTGCATGAACCCGACGGGGATGCCGCTGCTCCCATTCATCAAATTGACGATCAAACTTACCAGATCAAAGCCCAGACAGATCTCTACACCGTTAACGAATGGCTTGGCCTTGATCTGCCCTACAGTGACGACTACCAAACCCTGGGCGGCTTTTTAATTTATCAGATGCAGAAAATTCCGGCGGAGGGCGAGAGCCTCATCTACGCCAGTAGGGAATGGACTGTGCTCTCTACCCTAGGCCCGAAGCTAGAAGACATTCGGGTGAAGACCCTAGAGCCCTTGATAACGGATGATTTGCTGCCAGGGCCAGCGGCTGAACCTGAGCCCCTCAACCCGATGGAAGCCGCCTCTGAACTGAGCCAACCCAAAAACTGACACACCGCTGTGAATAGATTAGAACGGGCTCGATAAGGTAAAACTGACGGGGCTTAGCAAAATAACCTGGCCTTGTCATGGCATTACGCCAGCAATTTCAAATTTCGTTGCTAATCTTCACTAGTCTAAGCATTGTGATAGTATCTGGATGATTTGGCTTAGGTCGGATCATTCAGATACGGCTCAAAATGCTGATTTAAGCTTCGCTATCGCGTATCTTCGTCCCCTATAAGGAGGACAGGCGTGTCACATCCTATCTCGTCATCTGCCCTGGACATGAACGTATCCCGTAATCTGCCCGATCCTATTCGCGTTGGTGTTATTGGCGTGGGAAATATGGGCCAGCACCATACCCGTGTTCTCAGTCGATTTAAGGATGTAGAACTGGTTGGGGTGTCTGATGTCAACGTTGAACGTGGGCTAGATACCGCTGGTAAGTACCGGGTTCGTTTTTTTGAAGACTATCGGGATTTGCTTGACCACGTTGATGCGGTCTGTGTAGCGGTGCCAACTCGCTTACATCACATGGTAGGCATGGCCTGTTTGCAAGCTGGCGTTCACGTTTTGATTGAGAAGCCGATTGCGGCCAGTATTGCCGAGGCTGAGTCCCTGGTCAATGCGGCAGCAACCGCTAACTGCATTCTGCAAGTGGGGCATATTGAGCGTTTTAATCCGGCTTTCCAGGAGTTGCATAAAGTTCTTAAGACCGAAGAGGTGCTTGCCCTTGAAGCGCGGCGGATGAGCCCTTACTCCCAGCGGGCCAACGATGTTTCAGTCGTGTTGGATTTAATGATCCACGACATTGACCTACTGCTAGAGCTGGCTGGCTCAGCCGTATCGACGCTGACCGCGAGCGGCGGACGCATCACCAATTCGAGCTATCTCGACTACGTGACGGCAACGCTGGGGTTTAGCAACGGCATTGTGGCTACGTTGACCTCTAGCAAGGTGACTCATCGTAAGATCCGCACCATCATCGCCCACTGCAAAAATTCCCTAACCGAGGCCGACTTCCTCAACAACGATATTCTGATTCACCGTCATACCATTGCCGACTGCTCCAGCGATTATGGCCAGGTGCTGTATCGCCAGGATGGTTTGATTGAAAAGGTCTACACCAGCAAAATTGAACCTCTCCATGCTGAGTTAGAACACTTTATTAACTGCGTGCGGGGGGGCGAACAGCCCTCTGTCGGTGGAGAACAAGCCCTCAAAGCCCTGCGGTTGGCCAGCTTGATTGAGCAAATGGCCCTGGATGGTAAACCCTGGCAACCTGTGGATTTGGCCAAGGCCGGAGTTGAGGTTCCGGTTTCGGTGTAGCGTCTGGCACAGGGTATCGGCTTAACGCGGGGAATCGGGAGCGAGAAGGAAGTTAGGAGCTAGGAGTTAGGAGGAGGACTTGAATCGTGCCTGAGTCTGCTTGAGCAGACATTAGCGCTCAACCAGGAAGTTCACTCCCTACCGGTGCTTTAGGAATTAGGAGGGATGGAAAATTCTGACTCCTGCCCCCTAACTACTGCATTCTGACTCCTGACTCCTATATTCTGAACTCCCACTTTTCCTAGGGCTTAACCACCACGGGTGTTCCCACCTTAACGTGGCTATAGAGTGAGCGGATGTCTCTTTCCAGCATCCGCACACACCCGTGGGAAACCGCTTCCCCAATTAGGGTTTCTTGATTAGTACCATGAATCCCAATGTGGTAGGGGCCTTCGACCAGGAAACCAATCCATCGAGACCCTAGCGGATTCTCTGGCCCTGGCCCAACAGCTTCTTTAGTAATCGGATGTCGCCAGATCGGATTGGTACGCATATCTTGCACCGTAAACTGGCCCACGGGTGTTTGCCACTCGGCCTGGCCTACGGCAACAGGGGCTGTCAGCAGGATCTGATCATTCTGGTAAAGGACTAGCCGACGTTGCACCAGGTAAATTTCAATCCGGGTATTAGCCGTAACTAGCGTATCGGGAGCTTGGGTCATGAGCGTTTGCAGGCGAGTTAGCCGAGTCACCTCAAACCGCCCCTTCTGCAACCAGCCATTGGGATTGCTGTAGTCGCGCCAGGCTCCCGTCGCCAGTAACCCAGCGGCTCCATAGCATACTATCACCAGGCAGCGGCGAATCGGAGACGGCTTTTCCATAACGCCCTTGCGGCAAAGACAGGCAACGGACTTGATAACCCCATGAACGATCACCAGACCTCAGCCCAACAGACCATGGCCTAGCCATCAAATCCCTACCCTTTAGGATACTCACATCCTCAGTTCCGGCACGGGCTGAAACGGCCATATTTAGCTTGCTATGATGGTGTACGAGTGTGATTAGGTAGCGCTGTGGCGGTAAAACCAGACTGGTTACGGGTTAAAGCTCCCCAGTGGGAGCGAGTTGGAGCAGTCAAGTCAATTTTGCAAGACTTGGGCCTAAACACCGTGTGCGAAGAAGCCTCCTGCCCTAATATTGGAGAATGCTTCAAGGCTGGCACGGCCACGTTTTTAATCATGGGGCCAGCCTGTACCCGCGCTTGCCCCTACTGCGATATTGACTTTGAGAAGCAGCCCAAAGCCCTCGACCCCACTGAACCGCTGCGCCTGGCCGAATCCGTGCGGCGCATGGGCCTGAACCATGTTGTCATTACCTCCGTTAACCGAGATGATCTGGCCGATGGCGGTGCCAGCCAGTTTGTGGCCTGCATTAAGGCGGTGCGGGAGGTGTCTCCCCTTACAACCATTGAAGTTTTAATTCCTGACCTCTGTGGCAACTGGCAAGCCCTAGAAACCATTTTGGCGGCCAGGCCCCATGTGCTCAATCACAACACCGAGACGGTACCTCGCCTTTATCGACGAGTTCGCCCCCAGGGCAACTATCAACGCTCCCTAGAACTCCTGCAACGCAGCCGTGAGCTGGCCCCCTGGGTCTATACAAAATCCGGCTTGATGACGGGGCTGGGCGAAACCGATGCCGAAGTTCAGCAGGTAATGGATGACTTGCGAGCCGTTGACTGTGATATTTTGACCCTGGGCCAGTACCTCCAACCCAGCCCCAAGCATTTGCCCGTAGCCGAGTTTGTCACCCCGGCTCAGTTTGTAGCCTGGCGCCAGGTCGGTGAAGCCAAGGGATTTTTGCAGGTGGTATCCTCCCCGCTAACCCGTAGCTCCTACCACGCGGCAGAAGTACAGCGGCTGATGGCCCAGCATCCCCGCTAGGTCACCTCGCTCCATCGGTTGGGCTGGAACTCCAGGGCTCAGGCAAGGGTCTCTAGGTCAAGCATTCGGCAAGTTATAGTTTGCATTCTATAGGGCAGGTATGGGGATTTTCTGGCGCACTGAGGGGTGGCGGCGGGCTGTGCCGCAGACGTTATGGAGGAGTTATATTGCTAGCTTAGCCGCCCCGCTCCTGCTTGCCCCAGCCATCACCGGGGCTGGCAGTAGGCCACCAAACGGCCAGGCTACGCCCTATCTGCTTTCGCAAGCCTCAACCAGCCAGCTCGCAACTCTCCTGGGGCTGATCAACACCGAACGTCAGCAAATTGGGGCACCAGCGCTGGTTTTGAGCCCCCAACTGGTAACCGCTGCCCAAGGCCATGCCCAGGATATGGCCCATAGCCATCGCCTCAGCCACAGCGGTTCCAATGGCTCATCGTTGCAGGCTCGGATTGATGCCACGGGCTATACTTGGGCCGCCATTGGTGAAAACGTAGCGATGGGGCAGCCTAACCCTGCAGCCGTGATGGAGGCGTGGATGAACAGCCCCGGTCATCGGCAAAATATTCTGAATCCCAATTTTACTGAGCTGGGGCTAGGCTATGCCGAACAGGCCGGTGAGCCGTATTGGGTGCAAGTATTTGGTAAACCGCTATAGGGTAGGCGATAGCCGCCACGGCGGGGCCACCCCACCCAGACTTAACCTCGTTCCCTAGGATTCCTCACCCAGGGTCGAAATCAGGTTAAGCAAATCCTGGCTGTGTCGCTGAATTTCGAGGAGCCGAGTGTAGTTAGCGGAGGTCAGGGTTGGGTTTTGGCTGAGCCGATCCGTGTAGCTTAGGATTGTCGCAATGGCGGACACCACATTCCCGGTGGCCTGCTCCTTAACCGCAAAGTAAGGGAGGTTCAAGGCTTCTCCCTCGCTGGCTTGCAACTGTTGCTGCTGAGCAACCACCTGTTTTTGTAGAGCCTGAATCGTCAGCTGGTGCTGAACTCGCGCTAGCACTTCCTGTACCTGAAAGGGTTTGGTGATGTAGTCAACCCCGCCCACGGCAAAAGCTCGCGCTTTGTCGATAGTTTCATCCAGGGCGCTCAGGAAAATCACTGGGATGGCCTGGGTAACGGGGTCAGCCTTGAGTTGCTGACAGACTTCATAGCCGTCCATCTCCGGCATCCGGATATCCAGCAAAATGACATCTGGTGGAGCCGTTCTAGCCCCAATTAAAGCCATCGCTCCATTTCTGACGGCTCGCACACGGTGCCCCTGACGGATCAGCGTATCCGACAGGACGCGCAAATTTTCAGGCAGGTCGTCTACGATTAAAATGTCGCCTTGGCGGCTAGAAGCATCAATTTGCATAGTCTGTAAAGAATTGAGTTCCTCAACTTGAGCCGACTCAGATTGAATTAAACAAAGGTTAACGCCGAATCCTGAAATTGTTAAGCTTTATTAAGTATTATTTCATATCGTTAGGTATGGATTGATAAAACTCTTGACTGGATATGTAAAAACACCGCGAATAGGATAGGTCGGACATCTTACAACAATTCCCTTTCCAATGGGTTGGCTATTACCTAGATGGAAAAATCACCCCCTACGGCTAAGCCTGGGGCGCGAATGCTGAAGATGTCAATACTATGCTCTATGGTTAACACAGTTTCACGGCCAGGGGGTCTAGGGTACGGTAACGTTTGGTTTAGCCTGTTGGAGTAACGTATGAATTTGATCAATAGCAAAATCATCTAGTTTCTGGCGTAGCCATTGGGTAAGCACCGGATGCTCTGCCGCCAGTTGAGCCACCAAGTCAGTTAGTTGTTGGCTATCCAACCGCAGGGTGGCCTGGTAAAGCTGCTCAAAGACTGGCTCTGGAAGAGCTTGTAACTCGGCTAAGGCCACAGAAGTCTCTATGGAGGGCAAGCTGGGCGCAGCGGTAGACGGAGTTTCCTCGTAACGATACTTTAGCCCCAGGTGATCGGCCATTTTTTCAAGCAGTTGGGCAATCTGGAACGGCTTACGCACAAAATCATCACAGCCGTGGCTGAGGGCCTGGACTCGGTTTTCTTCAAAGGCATTGGCGGTTAGGGCAATGATTTTAGTGTGTTTCTGGCCAGCTTCTAACTCTCGAATCCGCTGAGTTGCGGTATAGCCGTCTAGCTCTGGCATCTGCATATCCATCCAAATCAGGTGGGGTTGCCAACTCTGCCAGAGCATGATGGCCGCCTGCCCCTGGTTAGCCTCGCGTACCTCCAAGCCGATGGAATGCATCAACCGCACCAGCAGTTGCCGATGGATCTCGTTGTCATCTGCTACCAGAACACGATAGCTTGGCTGCCCTGGTGCCAACCCAACGACCTGCTCTGTCGCTGCCGTTGCCGCCGGTTCGGTGACCCAATCAACCACTTTGACTGGAACCGTAAACCTGAAGGTAGAGCCAAAGCCCGGTTGGCTATCCACAATTAGCTCACCGCCCAGCAACCGAACAAATTGACGGCTAATGGGCAGGCCCAGGCCAGTGCCCTCCTGTAAGCCGTTGGCCTGTTTAACCTGGGTAAAGGGTTGAAATAGTCCTTCAATATCGCTGGATTCTATGCCTATGCCAGTGTCGTCTATGGTGAAGGTAAGAGCCAGCCTTGCTTCAGCATCCGCAGCAGGTAGCCCGCAGAGAGCGGGGACTACCCGCAGGGCCACCTGCCCATTGGCCGTAAACTTGATAGCATTGCCGACCAGGTTAATCAACACCTGGCGCAGCTTGTGCTCATCGGTTTCAATATACCGGGGGATAGCGGTATGACGTTCAATTAATAGGTTGAGGCCCTTATGTCTGGCCCGCAGGTCAAACATATCCTTTAGGGTTTCCAGTAGGCTGTACAGGTCGCAGGAGCCCAGGTTCACCTGCACCTGCCCGGCTTCAATTTTGGACATTTCTAGAATGTCGTTAATTAACGTCAGCAAATGCTCGCCACTGCGGTTGATAATCCCTAGGTACTGATGATTATCCACGCTTAGGGCCAGATCGCGGGCCATGAGTTGGGTAAAGCCCAGGATGGCATTGAGGGGAGTGCGCAGTTCGTGGCTCATGTTGGCCAAAAATCCGCTTTTAGCTCGGTTAGCCGCCTCCGCCGTTTCCATGGCTCGCTGGAGTTCCTGAGTGCGGGTTTCTACCCGCTGTTCTAGCTCCTGGTTGAGTTGTTTAAGGGCCTCCGCTGCCTGCTTACGGTCGGTAATATCTTGCACAATGCCAATGTACTGGATGACGCGGCCCTGCTGATCGCGCTTGAAGACTGCCCGCCGATCATAAAGCCAGCACCAACGGCCATTGGCATCGCGCATGCGGTACTCGGTCTCAGCCACATCGTCATCGCTGGCGGCGCGTATTTGATCAAACATGTCTCCCAGGCTAGCAAAGTCGTCAGGATGAAGCAGGGTTTCTAGAACCTGGCTTCCCATCGCGTTGATGGACTCTGGCGAGTAGCCCAGCATATTCAGGATTTCCCGGTTGATGTAAAGGTTAACGTGGTTCTCCAGGTCGTAGATGTAGATAATGTAAGGGGCGCTGTCGGTAATGCGCTGGTTAAACTGCTGGCTTTCGATTAAGGCTAGCTCCGCCTGCTTGCGGTCGGTAATATCATTGGCTACCGCAATAAAGTATTGAGGATTACTGGCCTCATCACAAATCAGAGAAACCACTAAATCCGCCCAAACTACGGTCTTGTCGGCCCGCAGATAGCGCTTTTCCATAGCAAAGCTGGGGGCTTTTCCGGTGAGCAGTCGCTCTACATTGGCCTGGTCTTCAGCCAGGTCAGCCGGGTAGGTAAGATCCTCATAGGTTTTTGACGACAATTCCGCCGCTGAGTATCCCAAAAAGTCGCAGAACCTTTGATTGACCCGCAAGAGCTGCCCATTTAAATCCGCCTGCACCATGCCCACGGCGGCCTGCTCAAAGGTGGCTTTAAACCGTTTTTCACTGTCTTGCAACTGGAGTTGACTGAGCTTGCTCTCGGTAATGTCTTTGGCTAAACCCACCACCCGGTAGACCTCGCCCGCCTCGTTACGCACCGGAAAAGCCCGGTCATGAACCCAGCGTAGTTCCCCATCAGAGCGAATAATGCGGTAAATCTCGTCATACCCTTCAGCGAGTTGAGGCCCCATCGCTTTAGCCATGCGGCGCTGATCATCGGGGTGAAGGGTCTCAAACCAAATATTGGGATCCTGATACATGACATCAGCAGGCAATCCCCAAATATCCTCAAAGGCCGGACTGACGTAGAGAATTTCACTGGCGTCAGGAGTCGTCATCCAGAAGACTTCCTGGATGGTTTCCGCAATTTGGCGGAACCGTTCTTCGCTGTCGCGCAGGGCCAGTTCGGCCTGCTTGATCTCGCTTAGATCAACATCAATGCAGTACATTTCTGGCTCGCCGCTCAAGCTGTTGAGCTTAACATGGGTGGAATACACCGGTACCAAATTCCCAGTCTTATGTTGTAACCACAGTTCGCCGTTGGGTAAGGGGGCTCCGTTACCCACCACCCAGGCATCAACCACTGGCAATACGGCCGCCTGGACGGCCTCAGGAATAATCAAGTCTTCAACCCGCTGGCCCATGGCTTCGGCTTCGCCATAGCCGTAGATGGCCTCACTGGCCTGGTTCCAAAAGATTACCCGGCGATCTTTGTCATAGCCCTGAATTGGGGTTGGCGTGGCCGAAAATAACTGGCGGAAGCGGGCTTCACTCTCTTGCAGGGCCAGTTCTGCCTGCTTGCGCTCAGTAATATCCTTAGCCACACCAACCAGGCGATAGATCTTTCCGGCTTCGTTCAGCACGGGAAAGGCCTGGTCATGGATCCAGCGGATTTCGCCACTGGGGCGGAAGATCCGATAGATCTTGTCATAGCCAACACTACCCTCAGCTAACGCCAGTAGAGCCGCCACCCCAGGCTGATCCTCAGGGTGAATGGCCGCAAACCAGGATTGCGGAGCCTGGTAAAGTTGTTTACAGGGTAGCCCCCAAACCTGCTCAAAGCCAGGACTGACGTACAACACCTCGCTAGAGTCGGGGGTGATCATCCAGAAAACGTCCTGGATGGTTTCAGCAATCTGGCGAAAGCGCGTTTCACTTTCCTGCAAGGCCAGCTCGGCGCGCTTGCGATCGCGAATATCCCGGCAGACGGTGGCCAGGCAAATAGGAGCCTGGGTTTGGCCATCTCGAATGAGAAATATAGCCTGCTCCAGGGCAATAGCTTCCCCCGTTTGCTGATGGCGGAAGAGAGACTCTCCCTGCCAAAAGCCCTGCTGCAAAGCCGTTGGGATAGCCTCTTGGGTAAACCGGGTTAGCTCCGAGGGCTGCAAAAAGGTGGTCACAGGCCTCCCCACTATGTCATCAGGCGTTACCCCTAACAGTTGGTATCCCGCCTGGTTGAGATAGGTCGCCTCACCATCCAGGTTGGCCATGCCAATTAAGTCGGCGCTATTCTCGACCAAGGCCGCCAGTTTTTGCAGTTCCTGGGTGCGGTCTTGCACCCGCTGCTCTAGCTCATCATTAAGCTGCTGTAGCGCCTGTTCAGCCCGTTTACGATCAGTAATATCGGTATCAGTGCCCACCATGCGTTCAGGCTGGCCCTGGGCATCCCGGATGACCTGACCCCGCACCAGAATCCAAACGATAGAGCCATTCCTATGCAGCATGCGATGCTCACACAGATACTCAGGGGTTTTACCGTCAATGTGGGCCTGGGCCGCCATCTGCACGGCCTCTAAATCGTCGGGGTGAACGTAGGTGACCCACTCAGCCAAATCGTTGGGGATTTCGTCATTGGTGTAGCCCAGCAGCGCTTTAACATTGGGGTCAAGGTAAAAGGCGTTGGTTTTGAGGTTCCATTCCCAAACCCCAACCTTGGCGGCCCTAGTGGCCAGGCTGTAGCGTTCCTGAGCCTGCTGAAGAGCGAGTTCATCGTGTTTGCGATCGGTGATATCTTGAACCGTGCCCACCACGCGCATCACCAACCCTGCCTCATTGTGAATGGGGTAGCCCTGGGAACGCAGCCATCGCACCTCGCCACCAGGGCGCACAAAGCGGTATTCCTGGTCAAAGATTTCCCCTTCAAGTTGCTGCTGTAGGGCCGTTGTCACCCGCTCAACATCATCGGGATGAATGTGCGCTAGTAGGGTAGTTACAGTCTCAAATTCACGTTCGGAAATACCCGTAATGCTGGTACAGGCCGGGTTGAGGTAGGTGTAGTGCCCAGAAGCCACATCGGAAGTCAAAAAAGCCTTCCTGCACTGTTTCCGCAATGCAGCGAAAGCGGGCTTCGCTCTCCTGCAAAGCCTGTTCAGCCCGTTGCCGTTCTAGCTCCAGTTGTTTTTTCTCGGTGATGTCTAGGCAAATGCCATCCACTACGGCATAGCCCTCTGGGGTATGGTGGCCCTGAGCATCAACGCTTATCCAAAGCCATTGCCGGGTGGGGCATAACACTCTCACTTCTAAATGAGTAGAGATTTGCCCTGTTGATTACCCACCATTGAGGCTTCTACCAAAGGTAGATCCTCAGGATGGAGGAGTTGCAACGCCTGGTCTGGATTCGCCTTGATCTCCTCGGCGGAAAGCCCAAAGATTTCCTCAACCCCAGCGCTTATGTAGGGCACCGTAAACTGCCCCGTTGGCTCAATAACACAGCGGTATAAAAAGCCCGGGACGTTAGTGGCAATCGCCTGCAATTGAGCTTCGCGCTGTTGCAGGGCTAGCTCGGTGGCCTTGCGGTCGGTAATGTCGGTGATCATTGCCAGCGCCCCCAGGTAACGACCGGCTTCATCCATGATGGAGTTAGTAGAAATCAGCGCCCAGACATCGCGACCCTCCCGGTGCCGGAACTTGAAATCATGCTGCTCGCTGATGCCCTGTCGTCGCCGCTCCAGGTTTTCCGCCGCGATTTGCCGCCCTTCGGCATCCATAAAGTCAAATAAAGGCTTGCCGAACATTTCCTCAGCGCTGTACCCCAGCATGGCCGACATCTTGGGGTTAACAAAGCTGGTTTGCTCGTTATTATCAATAATCCAGATACCCTCGTTGGCGGTTTCCACAATGCGGCGGTAGCGGGCCTCACTGTCTCGCAGGGCAGCTTCGGCTAGCTTTCGCTCGGTGATATCTTGAACGGTGCCAACGAATCGAACCAGAGTACCGGCCTCGTCGTACACGCAGAAGCTCTGAGAGCGCAGCCAGCGCAACTCTCCATTTGGGCGCAGGAAGCGATAGTCTTGATCAAAGTTCTCGCCCTCAAACTGCCGTTGGGCCGCGGCGGCGATGCGGTCTTGATCCTCCTCATAAACTTGCTTAAACCACTGGGCCTTGTTCCTAAGCTCAGCCTCAGGCATACCTGTAATCGCCAAAAGGCCAGGATTGATATAGGCATAGCTAAGGGAAGCCACATCCAACACAAAAAAGCCTTCTTGCACCGCTTCTGCCAACTGCCGAAAGCGGACTTCGCTTTCTTGCAAGGCCAGTTCGGCCTGTTGTCGTTCTAGCTCCAGCCGCTTTCGCTCGGTGGTATCGAGGCTAACGCCATCGATGATGGTACGGCCATCGTTGGTGCAGCACGCCTGCGTAATCGTCGTCATCCATATCCATTTACCATTGGCTGTAATACCCGCACTTCCACATAATTTGGCGTTGGGCCTAACTCCGCATTAAATAGGTGCGCTTGCGCCTTCTCTACATCATCAGGATGTAGGCGATCAAAGGCCCGCTCTGGATGGGCCTGGAGTTCGGCCTTGGAGACCCCAAAGATAGCCTCGACCTTATCGCTGATGTAGGGCAAAGTAAACTGACCATCGGGCTCAAGGATAAGGCGGAAAAAATAGCCTGGAAGATTAGCCGCAATTGCCTGGATTTGAGCTTCGCGCTCTTGTAACTCTAGTTCAGTGATTTTGCGCTCGGTAATATCCAGCATGATGCCTGCAGCCCGCACCAAGTGCCCGTCGGCATCATAAATGCCCCGTCCACTATCAAGCAGCCAGCGTTGAGTGCCATCAGGCCGAATCACGCGATATTCTGCATTAGTAGCCGACCGTCCTTCCATTAACGCCTGACCAATAGCTTGAGTGGTGGTGTCTCGATCCTCCGGATGCACAGCCTGTAGCCAATCAGCGTAGGTCGGCTCAAAGGAACCTGGCTCATATCCCAAAATTTCAAAGGATATATCGTTCCAGGCCAGTTGATCGGTACTCACATCCCAGTTCCAAATGGCGATGCGGCCAAACTCTACCGCCAAACTCAGCTGTTCCTGGCTCTGCTGCAGGGCTATTTCAGTGCGCTTACGGTCGGTAATGTCTTGCACCACTCCCAGCACTTGTTCGAGTTGTCCGGTTTCGGTGTAAATACCTTTGCCCCGCACCCACAGCCACACCCAGCGACCATCCAGCCGCCGGTAGCGATATTCTTCCACAAAGGGAAAACCGGTCATAATGCTGTTTTCAATGGTCGCGTCCACCCG